>JALRFZ010000078.1 GCA_023253615.1 Verrucomicrobiales bacterium
GGGTTCCAGCGGGGGTTTGTCATGGTGGAAATCAGGAGGTTTTGTCAGGCTTCCACGAAAGGTAGCCGCGGTGAAGGTGTTGGATGTTCTCGAAACCCATCGTTTTGAGCTTCTCCACCGCTTTGCGGCTGCGGAAGCCACCGGCGCAATAGACGAGCACGGGCCGGGAACGGTCGAGGGCTCCGACTTTCTCGTCGAAGGCGGCATCCCCGAGCGAAACATTCACCGCGCCCGGCAGCGCGCCGCCGGCGAATTCTCCCTCCGAACGCACGTCGAGCACCTGCGTTCCGGGATGTTCGCGCAGATAACGGGCCGCCTCGCCGGCATCGAGATTCACGCAGACCTTTCCCGGATCGGAGGAGAAAAGTTTGCGGTCCCAGTTGCCTTCGTAGACATACCAACCGACGACCACCACCGCGACCGCGAGCCCGAGAACGAGATAGGGAGTCCAATTCATGATTCGGGATGAGCCTTCGCGTTCACCATGAAATAGATCACCGGCACCGCGATGCGGCTGACGAGGAGCGAGGCGATCTCGCCGGCCATCAGGGCGATGGCGAGACCTTGGAAGATCGGATCCATCAGGATCACGCCCGCCCCCACGACCACGGCGAGGGCGGTGAGGAGCATGGGACGGAAACGCACCGCGCCCGCATCGATCACGGCCTCGCGGAGCGGCATGCCCTGCTTCATCCGCAGTTGGATGAAGTCGACGAGGATGATGGAATTGCGCACCACGATGCCTCCTCCGGCCATGAAGCCGATCATCGAGGTCGCGGAGAAGAAAGCCCCCATCAGCCCGTGCGCGGGCAGCACTCCGATCAAGGAGAAAGGTATCGCGACCATCACGATCAGCGGGGTGACGAAGGATTTGAACCAGCCCACCATGAGGATGTAGATCAACACGAGCACGACACCGAAAGCGATGCCGAGATCGCGGAAGACCTCGATCGTGATGTGCCATTCGCCGTCCCACTTCATCGAGGGCTCGGCGTCGAGGAAGGGCTGGCTCGCGTTGAGGATCTTCAGCTTCGGATCGCTCGCGCCGAACTTCGTCGCATCGAGCGCGGCGAGTTTTTCGTTCATTTCGAGGATGGCGTAGACGGGACTTTCCTTCACTCCCGCGACGTCGCCGGTGACATAGGTGACGGGCTGGAGGTTTTTGTGGTAAAGGCTCTTGTCGATCACGTCCTCCTCGATCGTGACGAGTTCTCCGAGCGGCACCAGCGCCGGAGCGGTCGCCGCGGCACCGGGTTCGGGCAGGGCATTGGCATCGCCGGAGCGCACCCGCAGGCCGAGGAGCTGGCGGGGATCGGCGCGCAGCTCGCGCGGCAGGCGGACGCGCACGCTGACCGGCTCGCGTTCGCGGGGGAAATGGGCGAGATCCACGTCGATGCCCTCGACCCCCATCTTCAAAGTCTGCGAAATGGTCTCGGCGGTGATGCCGTTGAGTGCGGCCTTTTCCTTGTCGATGTGGAAGAGGAAACGCGGCTGGTCTTCCTCGCCATACCAGTCGACATCGACGACGCCGGGCGTCTCCTCGAAGATGCGTTTCACCTCGCGGGCGAGCGCCTCGCGCGAGGTGCGGTCCTGCCCGTAGACTTCGGCGACGAGGGTTTGCAGCACCGGCGGACCAGGCGGCACTTCGGCGACGGCGAGGGCGGCTCCGTATTGCTTCGCGATGGGCAGGATCTTTTCACGGACGCGTTTCGCGATGGTGTGGCTGTCGCCCTGGCGGTCGTGCTTCGGCAGCAGGTTCACCTGGATGTCGGCCACATTGGCCCCGCGCCGGTTGAAGTAGTGACGGACGAGTCCGTTGAAATTGTAGGGCGAGGAGGTGCCGGCGTAGACCTGGTAATCGGTCACCTCGGGCTCCCGCGCGATCGCCGCGGCCATCTCGCGGGTGGCACGCAGGGTCTGCTCGAGCGTCGCGCCCTCGGGCAAATCGACGATCACCTGGAATTCGCTCTTGTTGTCGAAGGGCAGCATCTTCACCTTCACAAAGCCGATCCCGACGAGCGCCATGCTCCCCACCAACAACAGCGCGATGACCACGAGGAATCCCCAGCGATGGACCCGGTCGTGGAGAAGGTAGGCCATGTAGCGGCGGTAGACGCGCGTCATCCAGCCCTCGCTGCCGTGCCCGTGGCCGTCATCGGATCCCTCCGACTCCCCTGCCCCATCGTCGCGACGTTTCAAAATCCGCACCGCCGCCCAAGGCGTGACGATGAACGCAATCAGCAGCGAGAAAATCATCGCCGCGCCCGCCCCGATCGGAATCGGACGCATGTAGGGTCCCATGAGGCCACCGACAAAAGCGAGCGGCAGGATCGCCGCGATCACCGCCCAGGTCGCGAGCACGGTGGGATTGCCGACCTCGCTGACGGCCCCGACCGCGACGGCATGGGCCGGCTTGCCACGGTTCTCCGGCAGCCGGAAATGCCGCACGATGTTCTCCACCACGACGATCGCGTCGTCGACGAGGATGCCGATGGAAAAGATCAACGCGAAGAGCGTGATGCGGTTCAGGGTGAAACCGTAGAGGTAAAAGACCAGCAGCGTCAGGGCGAGGGTCGCGGGGATGGCGACGGCGACGACGAGCGACTCACGCCATCCTAACATGAACAGAATCAGGAGCGACACGCTGACCACGGCGATGCCCATGTGATAGAGCAGTTCGTTCGATTTCTCCGCCGCGGTCTCGCCGTAGTGGCGGGTGATGGAAACGCCGATGTCCGAGGGAATGACGCGTCCTTTCAGCGCCTCGACCTTGGCGAGAACCTCCTCGGCGAGGGAAATGGCGTTGGTCCCGGGACGTTTCGCGACGGTCAGGGTGACGGCATTCTCCTCCTCACCGATTCTTCCGGAAGCGGCACCATGACCATGGAGCACGTAGCTCGTCGGATCGTCCGCTCCATCGCGGATCTCGGCGACGTCGCGCAGGTAAACAGGCCGCCCCCCGAAGGCTCCGAGCACCACCTCGCCGGCCTCTTCGGCCGAGTGGAGAAAGGCTCCGCTCTCGATGAGGACACGCGCATTGCCCGAGCCCACCTCGCCGGCGCGGTGCTGGCGGTTCGCCTGTTGCAGCACCGGCACGATGCCGCCGAGGCTGAGATTCCGCGCCGCGAGCCTCGCCGGATCGATCTCGGCGAGAATGACGCGGCGCTGTCCGCCGATCAAAGTCGTCTCGGCGACATCAGGCACCTGCTTCACCGCGTCCTCGAGCTCGGCGGCGAGACGGCGCAGGGTCACGGGATCGTGATGGTCGCTGTGCAGGGTCAGCGCGAGGATGGGCACGTCGTCGATCGACTTCGCCTTGATGAGTGGCGCGGTGACGCCGGCCGGGATGCGGTCGAAATTCGACTGGAGCTTGTGATTGAGCCTCACGAGCGCTTCCTCCACCTCCGATCCCACGTCGAAACGCACGATGACGAGGCTCTCGCCTGGTCGCGAGATCGAGTAGACGTATTCCACGCCCGAGATTTCCCAGAGCAGCTTCTCCATCGGCGCGGTGACGCGCTCCTCGACTTCCTTGGCCGAGGCGCCGGGCATCGCGACCATCACGTCGATCATCGGCACCTGGATCTGCGGTTCCTCCTCGCGGGGCAGCAAGACCAGGGCAAAGAGGCCGAGCAGCACCGAGGCGACGATGACGAGCGGCGTCAGCTTCGAATCGATGAAGGCGGCGGCCATGCGTCCGGCGATGCCGTGGGCCTCGGGGGCGCCGTCGTGGGATTTTTGGCTCATGTCAGGATCGCGGAGCAAAGAGGGTAAGGTCGGGCAGGCAACCCTGTTGTGTCAGGGAGCGGTGACGGGCTGGCCGTCCCGCAACGTCGCGGCCGGGGAAAGCACGATTGTTTCGCCACCATCGAGTCCGGCGAGGATCTCGGTCCGGCCCTCGCGCTTCGCCCCGGTGCTGACGATGCGGAGCCTCGCGATGTTTTCGGCGAGGACAAAGACGTAGTCCATCTGACCCCGCGAGATCAGGGACTCGGACGGCACGAGGATCGCGGGACGTTCGCCGCGCGGCAAAAAGGCCCGGCCGAATTGTCCGGCCCGGAGCGATTCGTGTGTGGGCAGGTCGAGCTTCACGAGAAAGGTGCGGCTGCCGACATCGGCCGAGGGCGAGAGCTCGCTGACGACGCCTTCGATCTCGGCTCCGGCTCCGCCGACCTCGACGCGGAATGTCGATCCGATCGCGAGCGTGCCGGCCATCGCCTCGGCGACGTGGATCTCGAGTCGCAGCAGGGAGGAATCCTCCATCGCGAAAATGGCACGCTCGGGCGAGGCGAGGTCGCCGGGCTCGAGGTATTTGCGGGTGACCGTGCCGTCGAAAGGAGCGGTGACGCTCGCGTTCTCCACCATCGTCTTCGTCTCCGCGACGGTGGCCGCGGCCATGCGTTCGCGCGCCTCGGCCTGCTCGAGATCGGCGACGGCGACGGCGCCGGACTCGCGGAGCGAGCGGAAGCGGGCCACATCGCGTCCTGCCTGCTCCAGCGCGGCTTCGGCGCGGACGAGGGCGGCATCGAGCTCGCCCACATCGAGTTTGGCGAGCGCCTCACCGGCTTTCACTTTCATCCCCGGGATGGCCTTCATTTCCAAAAGACGCCCCGTGACCTTCGCGGTGACCTGGGCCTCTTTGCGGGGGCGCACGGTGCCGACGACCTCTTCGAAGACGGGCAAAAGGCGCGATTCGACAAGATGCCTGGAAACCGCGACCGGGGCGAGCGC
>JALRFZ010000224.1 GCA_023253615.1 Verrucomicrobiales bacterium
AAAGGCTTCATCGCCTGGGTCGGCACCCATGATGACATCAAGCAAGGCAAGCCCGGCCAGAATCGCATCAGCCTGCTGAAGACCTTCAAAGACGGCTTCTACCCCGGCATCCATTTGCTCCCCGACGGCACCATCGTCGCCACCACGTATGCGAACTATCGGAAGGAAGACATCGGCTGTTCCATCGTCAGCGTGCGTTTCAAAATGAGCGAGGTGGATGCGAGGGCGGAAGCGAATCGCTGAGGGCATCCGGCACATGGTTCCATTCGGGCGCACCGCTTCCCGGGAAATTCCCCGCCAGTGAATGTCCACCTTTGGCCGGTTCAAGGAACATCCTCTTGTTCCTCCATGACTCCAAAACTGCACTCCTCCATCACTTCGCTGCTGCTCCTCTGCGTCCTCGGTGCCTCTGTGGTTCAAGCCCACGGCCAAGCCTCGAAATGGAAAGGCATGGGCATTTCGACGGGCGCGCCCTTGCCTCCGGCGGAAAACTTCCAGCCGCGTCCGCACGGTCCTGAACTCGCGGAGGCGGGACTCAAGCCCGAGGTCATCGCCAAGCTCGATGTCGAGATGCAGCGGCATGTTGCGGCGAAGAACGTCGCGGGCATCAGCGCCATCATCGGCAAGGACGGCGTGCGCGGTTACTTCGAGACCTTTGGCATGGCGGACATCGAAAAAGGCCGCGCGATGGAGAAGGACGCCATCTTCCGCCTCATGAGCATGACCAAGCCGGTCATCGCGCTGGCCGCGCTTACGCTTTACGACGAGGGCAAGTTCACGCTCGACGAACCCATCTCCAAACATTGCCCAGAGTGGGCCGAGCCGAAGGTGAAGGAAAGCGGCGCGGTTGTGTCGGCGAAAGCGGCCATCACGCCGCGCATGCTGATGAGCCACAGCAGCGGACTCGGTTACGGCGGCGGTCAGGCCGCGGCGGCCATGGCCTATCAGGCGATGACGAAGCCGGGCGCGACCTTGAAGGATTTCTCCGAAGCCGTGGCGAAGGAGCCACTCATGTTTCAACCCGGCACCAGCTACAACTACGGCATGGGCCTCGACATCCTCGGCCGTTATCTCGAAGCCATCACCGGCCAGCCGCTCGATGTGATCTTGAAAGAGCGCCTCTTCGGCCCGCTGAAGATGCCCGACACCGACTTCCACGTCCCCGCCGCGAAAGTCGGCCGCCTTTGCCAAATCTACGGCCAGCCCGGCCCCGGCGTGCTCGTGCCGGGCACCGACCTCGCCAACGTCACGAACAAACCCACGCTCTGTCTCGGCGGTCACGGCCTCTTCGGCAGCATCGGTGACTACGAGCGGCTCTGCCGCATGATTTTGAATCGCGGCGAACTCGACGGCGTGCGCGTGCTGAAGCCGGAGACCGTGGACCTCATCTTCGAGAACCACCTGAAGCATCCCACGATGAAATACGGCCTCGGCGGCATCGTGAACGGCGCGGGCAGCTACGGCTGGGGCGGCGCGGACGGCACGCAGTTCGTCGTGGACCGCAGCAAGCGCACCTACACGCTCTTCATGGTGCAGACGCAGCACTACAAAGCGCCGACGTATCCCGCTTTCCTCGCCCTCGCCAATGAAGCCTGCGGACTCGCCGTCCCCGGAGCGATGACGGGCACTCCGGGCGGAACCGGTACCGGCGGAGGAATTAGCAGTCCTTACGCTGGTCTCCTCAAACAGCGTGATCTCAATGGTGACGGCAAACTGGGCTCCGATGAACTCCCCGCCGCGCTCTTTGACCGGCTGGATGCCGACAAGGACGGTTTCGTCAACGAGGAGGAGTTGAAGGCGCTGGGAAAGAAATGAGGAGACAAACTTTCTTCGTGCGTTTTGTCCATCTTTGACCGTCCCAGGGAACAACATGACGGGACTTTGTAACCAAACGCCCGTTTTCCGCATTTAACCTCCTGTATTCGTGACGATGAAACGCCTCCTCTCCCTCTTCCTCGCTTTCGCCGGTCCTTCCGTCATCTCCTTCGCACAGACCACCGGCGACGGGGTGTTCCAGAAGTTTGACAAGAACGCCGACGGCAAGGTCACCGCTGAAGAGCTGCCGAACCCCCAGGCTTTCGCTCGCTTCGACACCAACCAGGACGGAGCGATCACCTTGGAGGAATACGAGGCGGTCACGGGTGGCACGACCCCAAAGCCATCCACGCCCGCGATGCCTGCGAAACCCGCCGAGGCGACGACCGTCCCCGCCGATGCCGTTTTCTCCGGCTACGACAAGAACAGCGATGGCAAGGTGACGACAGCCGAACTCGCGAATCCCGCCGCCTTCGAACGCTACGATCTCGACAAGGACGGCGCGATCTCGCTGGCGGAATACAACCAGGTCAGCGGTAAGAAGTCGCCGACCACTCCCGGCACGCCCGCGCCTCCGGCGACGCCCGGCACTCCTTCCGCGCCCGGCGGCATGGCAAGCCAGATCGAGAACATCATCAAAACCGTGGACAAAAACGCCGACGGCCGGATCACGAAGGAAGAAGCCGGCGACGCGCCGTGGTTTGCGCGGGTCGATCGGAACACCGACGGCATCATCGACACGACCGAATTGGAAACCGTCCGGAAGTTGGCCGCGCGTGGAGGCGGCGGCGAGGGCGGAGGTCGTGGCATGCCCGCGAACGCGCCCACGATCACCCCCGAGGAGGTCGCCGCGGTCACCAGCGGACCCGAAATTCTCAAGCCCGGGGAGGTCGGGATCGGGCGGATGATTCCCGACCTTTCCTTCACCACTCTCGACGGCCGGAACGCCAGCCTCGGCGGCTTCAAGGACAAGAAAGGCCTCGTCATCATCATGACCAGCGCCACCTGCCCGGTGAGCAAACGCTACATTCCCAGCGTGGCGAAGTTGGAGAAGGAACTCGCCGCGCAGGACCTCGCCTTGCTGCTCGTGAACCCCTTTGCCAGCGAGACGGCGGACGAGATCAAAGCCCAGCTCAGCGAGGCCGGCCTCACCGCCGCATATGTGCATGACACGGAGAAGAAACTCTCCGCCCTGCTCCAGTCCCGCACCACCACCGAGGTCTTCCTGCTCGATCCCGCCCGCACCCTCGTCTATCGCGGCGCCTTCGACGATCAATACGGGATCAACTACAACCTCGACGCCCCGCGCCACCGTTACCTGCACGACGCCATCGCTGCCTTTATGAAAAACGAGACTCCCGCGATCGAGGCCACTGCCGCGCCGGGCTGCGAGCTCGATCTCAGGGACGCGCCGACGCTTTCAGCCTCGCCCGTCACCTACCACCGCGATGTCGCGCGCATCCTCCAGCAAAACTGCGTGCAGTGCCACCGCGAGGGCGGCATCGCCCCCTTCGCGCTCGACGACCTCGCGGAGGTGACGGACCGGGCTCGGGTCATCAAGCGCGTCGTCACCGAGGGCACCATGCCCCCTTGGTTCGCCGTCGTCGAACCCGGTGCGGAAGCAAATCCCTGGACGAACGATTGCAGCCTCTCGCCCCGCGACAAGTCCGACCTCCTCGCCTGGATCGATTCGAAAGACCGTCCCCTCGGCGATCCCACCGAGGCCCCGACGCCCCGCGAGTATCCGACCGAGTGGAGCATCGGCACGCCCGACCTCGTCGTGCCCCTGAGCCGCGCCTACGACATCAAGGCGGACGGTTTCATGCCCTACGCCTTCGACGTGGTCCAGACGGAGTTGACCGAGGACCGCTGGGTCAAAGCCTACGAGATTCTTCCCAGTGAACGGGACGTCGTCCACCACGTCATTGTCCAGGTGCATGAGCGCGACGAAAGCCCCCGCAACGTCGGCGAGGGCACCGGCGGCTATTGGGCGCTCTACGTGCCCGGCAACGGCGCGCACGAATATCCCGAGGGCTTCGCCCGAAAGATTCCGGCCGGAGCGAAGATCAGCTTCCAGATCCATTACACGCCCAGCGGCACCGCGAAACAGGAACGCCTACGCCTCGGGCTCGTCTTTGCGAAGGAGGCGCCGAAATACGAGGTACGCACCGTCGGCATCGCCCATCAGGGCCTCTCCATTCCGCCCGGGGCCGAGCGCCACATCGAGACCAAGACCCAGCGAGTCCCCTTCGACATGCCGCTGACCAGTTTCATGCCCCACATGCACATCCGTGGGGCCGCCTTCAAATATGAGGTCACTCTTCCCGACGGAAATTCCGAGACCCTCCTCGACATCCCGCGTTACGACTTCAACTGGCAGCTCCGCTACGACTACAAGCAGCCCAGGCTGATTCCGCGCGGCAGCACCTTCAAGATCACCGCGATTTTCAACAACAGTTCGAGTAACCAGGCCAACCCCGACCCGACCAAGCTCGTCAAGTGGGGCAGCCAGACCGTGGACGAGATGATGTTGGGGTATCTCGAGTATTTCCTGCCTGTTCCCGATCCGGCAGCGGTGGCGGCGAAGTGAGAAGGGGGGGGCGAGCCGTCGTTCCTCTCAAACGATCCGGAGCGGTTCTCCTCATGGTATCACATTGACTCCCGTCAAGCCGAACACGGGCGCGGCAGCCAGGAGATGTCGGTCGTTCGAGAAGATCCCGGTGAAGCCGTTCTCTGCCGCCGTTGCGAGATGGAGCGCGTCGGCGGCGCGGAGATAGAGGGTGGCCGGGGCACTGGCGAAGGCGGCTTCGATGCGGTCGAGGATGGAGTCGGTGAGGGGGAGAAGGAGGATGCCTTGATTTGCCAAATCGGCGCGGAACTGGGCAAAC
>JALRFZ010000228.1 GCA_023253615.1 Verrucomicrobiales bacterium
CATGCCACATTTCTTACTGTGCAGGGACGCGTTTTTCGTTAAGCTCGCGACCGTCATGAAACTCCCCGCTGTTCTCCTCGCCCTGTTCACGATGTCCGCCTCGCTCTCCGCCGCTCCGCTCGACCCCATCCCGCTCTGGCCGAACGGGGTGCCCGGCGAAGCCGACCTCAAACTCCCCGCGGAGTCGATCGAATTGAAGGGAGACTACCAAATCCAGATCCTGTCGAACGTGAGCCTGCCCACGCTCACCGTTTTTCCGGCGGAAAAGCCGAATGGCGCGGCCGTGATCGTTTGCCCGGGCGGCGGCTACAACATCCTCGCGTATTCCCATGAGGGCACGGAGGTCTGTGAATGGCTCAATTCCCTCGGCATCACCGCCGGGCTTCTCAAATACCGCGTGCCGCGCCGCGAAGGCCTCGAAAAGCACGCCGCTCCGCTCCAGGACGCCCAGCGTGGCATCGGCCTGATGCGCAGCCGCGCCGCGGATTGGAGGGTCGATCCGAAGCGCGTCGGCATCCTCGGCTTTTCCGCCGGCGGTCATCTCGCGACGATGGCACTGACCTCCGACGGCACGCGCACCTACCAAGCCGATCCCGAAGTCGACGGGGTCAGCGCGGTGCCGGATTTCGGCGTGCTCGTGTATGCCGCCTATCTCCTCGATGAAATGAATCCCGACGTCCTCTCGCCGGAGGTGAAAGTGACCGAGCAAACCCCGCCTGCCTTTCTCGTGATCGCGCACGACGACAAGAAATTCGTCGAGGGTAACGCCCGCTTCTACATCGAGATGCTCCGGAAAAATCGGCCCTGTGAGCTGCATATCTTCGCCAAAGGCGGCCACGGTTTCGGCTTCAAGAACACGAAGGAAGAGATCGTGCAATGGCCCTCCCTCGCCGGAAAATGGCTCGAGGCGGAAGGTTTCCTGAAGGGGCAGTGAGGGGCCGGCGGCGAAGTCACGCCAACGCCGCCGCGCTTTCTGCAAACATCCCGTGCAGCGTCTCGGGACGGTCGAGATAGACGACCGCTCCACGCTCGAAGGCGTCGTTTTCGAGTTCGGCCCGGCGCTCCTCGCAGAGGCGGATGAGCGTCTGCGCGGACTTCGCGGAAATGCCGAGATCCGCGTAGTCGGCGAGGGTCTCCTCGAGCACGGCCAGATCGTGATGCTCGCCGAGCCAGGAGGCCAACTCCTCGGCGAAGAGGGCTCGCGGGGTGTAAATCTCCGGATCGAGGTAACGGAAGAGCTGGTAGTGGAAGGCGAGATACTTCGCGCGCTTCCGCCATTCGTGGCACTCGTGCGGATCGCGGGAGGCACGGGAGGTCTCGTAAAGGCGCAGACCGAGACGGTAGTTCGAGACCACCGCGGAGAAGGCGATTTCGAGGGTCACCTGATCCCAGTTCCACCCCTCGACAAGACATTCCGCTTCCGCGAAGTCGCGGGCGGCGTTTTCGGCCTCGGTGGGGAAATCCTCGTCCTTGAGGATTCGATCATGCCGATCCTGGAGGATGCCGCGCACCGTCGCCAGGGCGGGACCGACGCGCTTGCGGCCGAATCGATCGAGCAACTTGTCGCTGGTATCCTGCTTCACGAGGGCGTCGCGGGCGTGGGAAAAGCGGCGCGCGGCGTCCCGGACGATGCGATTGGCGCGCGAGATGTCGCCCGACTCGAGCACCGGGCGGGTCAGGAGAAAGAGACCGCGGATGCGTTTGTTGTGCTTGCGCGTCTCGTGGACGGTGAGATCGGGGTTTTCATCGAACGCGGCGAGCCGGGCCTGCGCTCCCGCAAACTCGGCGAGAAGCACGCGGCGGCAGTCGCTCCCGATCGGAGCTTCCCCGGTGAAGGCGAAATCCATGCCCGATCACTGATAGCGGGATTTGCCGGCTTGTCGAGGGGGGAAGCACGGGGGCGAACTCATCCAAACGCCTTCACGAACGCCACCTCCAGCGCGAGGCCTTCGTTCACATTCGTATTGAGATGATCACGAAGGGTCTCGATCGCGGCGAGGCGGCGGGCCAGCTCTTCGAAGGGGAATTGTTTCGCGAGCGCTCCGGTCGCCTCGGCATAGGCGGGCAGGTCGAGCTGCGGTGCCCCCTGCTGCTGCCGCAAGGCGTCACCGAACCAGACGACGAGGAACTCGAGGATGCGGTTGCGACGATCGAGATACTCGGAGGCGGTGAGGGCGGCCCAGTAGTCCTCGCGATCTTTCAGGTAGGTGCCGTCGGTCTTGTTGCGGTAGAGGGCGGCTTCGGCTTTCTCGGCTTCGTCGTTCGCCTTTTCGACGGCTTCTTTTTCGGATTTGAGAAGGTCGGAGAAGGCGCTCGTCAACATCAGCCCGATGGAGAGCCCGCGTCGTTTCTTCAAGGCCTGCTCCGCGAGAAGGTCGAGAAAGCGTTTCACGTTCTCCCCGATCACCTCGGGCACGACGCGACCCGCGAGCGGCACGCGGATGCACCGGGAGAGGATCGTCTCAAGCAACATCTCGGGACGCGAGGTGAGCAGAAGGACCCGGCTCGAGGGCGGCGGCTCCTCGAGCGTCTTGAGGAAGGCATTGCTGGCGGAGTCGCCCATGCACTCGGCGTCGCGGATCACGGCGAATTTCGTGACGCCCGAGGGCGCGGCCATGTGCAGGGTGTGCTCGACCTC
>JALRFZ010000256.1 GCA_023253615.1 Verrucomicrobiales bacterium
GGGCTACTTCGGCGACGACGTCGATTTCTGCGTCGAACTCATCAACCGGGTCGGATCGCCGAATTTCAAGCTGCTCTTCGACATCTACCACGTCTCCGTCATGAACGGGGACATCATCCGCCGCATCCGGCAATACAAGGACGTCATCGGCCACTACCACACCGCCGGCAACCCCGGCCGGGCCGAGCTCGACAACACCCAGGAGATCAATTACCCTCCCATCCTCGAAGCGATCCTCGAGACCGGCTACACCGGCTACGTCGCGCAGGAGTTCATCCCCACCTGGGACGATCCCGTCCTCGCCCTGCGCCAGGCCGCGCAGCTTTGTGACATCTGATCCCGACTCTGAAAAACCAACCCTGACACTCCATGAACCCTTCCGCCACTTCCCGCCGCCGTTTCCTCGGCCAAGCCGCCGCCGCCGTCGCCGCTCCCATGATCCTGCCCTCGGGCCTGCTCGGACAAAACGCCCCCAGCAAACGGATCGGGATGGGCTTCATCGGCATGGGCAACCGCGGCATGGGCGTGATGGAGGCCTTTCTCAACCACCCGGAGGTGCAGGGAGTCGCGGTGTGCGATGTCGATGATCTTCATTTCCGCGTCCAGGGCGAGAAGAAGAGCCGCGACTACGGACGCGGTCCCGCCAAGCTCGCGATGGAGGCCGCCCACGCGAAGCGCAGCGACTCGGGATCGTGGAAAGGCTGCACCGCCTACGAGGATTTCCGCGAATTGATCGCCCGCGACGACATCGACGCGGTGATGATCGCCACGCCCGATCACTGGCACGGCATCCTCTGCATGGAGGCACTCCGCGCCGGGAAGGACATTTATTGCGAAAAGCCCGTGACCCACAAATACGCCGAGGGCCACGCCATCCACCGCGAGGTGGCGAAGCGGAAGGCCGTCTTCCAGGTCGGCTCGCAACAGCGGTCGGAGAAGGTCTTCCAGCAGGCCGTCGAACTCGTCCGCAACGGCGTCATCGGCAAGGTGACGAATGTCGAGGTCGGCCTGCCCACCGGCCACAACCAGCCCGAAGGCGATGCGACGGTGAAGGCCCCGCCTTCGGACCTGAACTACGATTTCTGGTGCGGCCCCGCCGAGCTGCTGCCCTACCGCGAAGCCTGCCACCACTGGTCCTGGCGCTGGACGAAGACCTATGGCGGCGGCCAGTTGATGGACTGGATCGGCCACCACAACGATATCGCCCACTGGGGCCTCGATATGGACAAGAGCGGCCCGGTCTCCGTCGAGGCGAAAAACTGGGTCTTCCCCGAGACCGAGATCTATGATGCGCCGATGAGCTACGACGTCGTCTCGCAATACGAGGGCGGCATCGAAGTGGTCATGTCCTCTCGCCTCGTCATGGGCACGAAGTGGATCGGCGAAAACGGCTGGATCCACGTCACCCGCGGGAAGATCGAGGCCTCGAATCCGGCCTGGCTCGAGCCTGCCTTCGCCGCCGGCGAGTGGAAGGCCTACCAGACGCCGGGACACCAGCGCAACTTCATCGATTGCGTCCTCTCGCGGGAGGATACCATCGCCAACGCGGAGACCGCCCATCGCTCGATCACCCCCGGCCATCTCGCCTTCATCTCCCACGCCATCGGAGCCCCGGTGAAATGGGATCCGAAGACCGAGACGATCGTCGGAAACGACGACGCCCGGAAACAACTGATGGCCCTGCCGTATCGCGGCGACTGGAAGCTGGGAGCCTGATCCCTCCCCCCCCCGGGGAGACGGGAGCGGCGAACCTTTTTACTCCCGGAATGGGAAGGGTTTGATTTATATTTTTGACAATTACCATAATTTCTATATAATTGAGGATGCCCGACCTTCCGGCGGTGCCCATTCCCATGTCCCGATCGGCCCTGTTCTGCCTCCTCCTCCTGCCCGTCCTTGCTCCGACGGGTGGATCCGCTGATTCCGGAACCCGGGCCCCGGAGAAAGAGGCGACTCCCTCATGGGATGCCCATGTCTGGGAGCCCGGCAGTGTCGAGGCCTTCTGGCGCCGGAAGCGGACCGCCACTCCCACCCCGTCCCCCGTCCCGGCGGAGCCTTCCGCACCGGCCCCCGTGCCCTCCGATTTTTCCAGCAGACAGTCCGGGAAGTAACCAGCTCGACGTCCCCGCCCTCTCTCAAGGCACGTCTGGAATGAAGAGCCCCCGCAGCGAACCTGCGGGGGCTTTTTCTTGCCTTGCAGGAGCCGCGCGATCATCGTCCATTGGCGGATGCTCCCCGAGACTCCGGATCGCGCGCCGAATACCCCGAATGAATGGGGCATCCTCGTGATCCTCTCGTTTTTCTTCGGGCTGTTTCTCGTGGTCGAGCTGGCACACGAGTTTTCCATCGAGAAACTCAGCGTGCCGTTTTTCCTGATTTCCTGGGTGATGCTGCTCGTGATCCATGAAGCGGGTCATGCCCTGATGGCCGGGCTCGTCGGTTGGCGGGTCGAACGCATCGCGATCGGGTGCGGGCGGGTACGGACGGAGCGCCGCATCCTCGGGGTGCCGGTGGAATTCCGCACGCTGCCGCTCTCCGGTTGGGTGCTGCCCCGCCCGCTCGATCTCCGCGCCCCCCGGCTGAAGCAATGCCTGATTTATGCGGCCGGCCCGGGGATCGAATTGCTCCTCGTCGCCCTCATCGCCCTGTTCCTGGGAGGCGATCGTCTCCTCGCGGCATCGGCCGATCCGGCGGTGATCGCGACCCAGAGCTTCTGCGCGGCGGCGGTCTTCGGGGCACTCTTCAATCTCCTCCCCTTTCCCCATCGGACGGAGAAAGGCGTCTCATGGTCGGACGGACTCGGGATGATCCTCTGCTGGCGCACGAGCGACGAGGCTTACCGGAAATGGCGGGATGGGGAGGAATCGGCCGCGGAGCCCTGACGCTGAGCCGGCCGGCACCTCAGGCCACACGCCGCGGCTTGAAGAGATCGACGACGCCGAGGACGTTCTCCCATCGCCGGATCGCGAGATCGATGAGGAAGACCGCGAGAAACGCCAGCATCAGCCAGGGCCAGAGTTCGACGTAGCGGGCGACGTCTTGTCCGGTCAGCTCCAGGGGGGAGTCGGCGTTTTCCAAATACGTGCCGCCGGTGATCTTGCAGGC
>JALRFZ010000271.1 GCA_023253615.1 Verrucomicrobiales bacterium
TGAGGACTTTGAAATTCATCCGCTGGCTGAGGAACTTCGTCTACCGCCCGACTTCCCGGGAGGCCGCCCCGGCCCGGCTACGCCATGTCTACGCGACTTTTTAGTGAAGAGTTTTCCACACCGTTGCCCCGCCCCATACGCCTCCCGATACCTTCCCGGCGTCATTCCCGTGAGGCGGCGGAATTCGCGGGTGAAGTGACTTTGATCGGCGAAGCCGCCGGCAGCGGCGATCTCGGCGAGACTTTCCTTCGTCGCGACGAGACGACGGCTCGCGATCTGGAGCCGCAAGCGCTTCAGGTATTGCTGGGGAGGGAGCCCATACTCCGCGGCGAAGGCGCGCTCGAAGGCCCTCACCGACAAACCCACGGCCCGCGCGAGCTCCGCATTGCCCACGGCACGATCCGCCCTTGTCATCATCGCGATGACCGCACCCAGCCGGATGTCGCCGCGCCGCTCGATCTCGGAGGCCTCGAGCACCCGGGTCATGCCGACCGTGCCGGAGGCCCGACCACGCTCGTCCACCACGCGGAGCTTCGTCGTGACACACCACGTCGCGGTGTGATCGTAGCGACCGATGCGCTCGAGGCGGTTCCTCACGATCCGTCCGGCGAGGACCGCTTCATCGCCCTCGCGGAAGTGTGCGGCCAAGTGCGGCGGTGAAAGGTCGTCATCGGTCCGGCCGACCACTTCCTCGAGCGAGGCCATCGCGTAGTTTTGCAGGAAGGCGCGGTTCACCCAGAGGTATTGCCGTTTCCGATCCTTGATCCACGCCTGCGTCTCCGGCATCTCGTCGAAGAGCCCGGCGAGGGCGAAGGCGGCGGACGGAGAAACGTTCTGCAAGGCTTCGGATTTCATCAGGCGTGCGATGACCTCGGGGGACGATCCATTTACCTCATTCCGGCCCGTTTGAAAACGCCCGATCTCCGGCGAAAATGGCGGTTTTCCCTGCCTCGATCGTGCGGGTCTTGGTTGCTTCCGGGCCGGGTCTGTCGTAACCCTTTCCGCCATGCGAAAAGCCCTCCTTTTCATCCCCCTCGCCTGCCTCGTCGCCGCGCTGCCTCGTCCGCTCCCTGCCATCACCCCGGCCGAGCTCGAGGCCCGTTTCAAGCAATTGCCCACCGTGCCCGAAAGCGAGATGCCCGCTCTGAGCAACGTCAAAGGCACCTTCCGCGGTCTCATCCAGCATGAGGGTCTCGACGGCCACACCTGGGTCGCCTTTCCCTTCGTCGAAAATCCCGGCAGCTTCGGCTTCGATCCCCAGGGGCGCCTCTATGTCGCCGAGGCGAATCGCTTCTGGCTCGGCGTTCCCGATCTGCGCGGGGCGAACGAGCTGATCCGCGACGACTTCAAGGCCGTCACCGTGGCGGACCGGCTCGCCATGTATCAGAAATACACGGCGAGTTTCCCGGAAGGTTGGTTCAGCCGCGTCGCGGATCGGCTCATTCTCCTCGAGGACCGTGATGGCAATGGCGCCGCCGATTTTCGCTCGGTCTTTTCCGACCGTTTCAAACGTCCCGAGGACGGGATCGGATTCTCCGTCCTCGCCGATGACGGCTCGGTCTATTTCACCTGCATCCCGAGCGTCTGGAAACTGCGCGACACCGACGGCGATGGGAAGGCAGATGAGGAAAAGGAAATCTCGACCGGTTACGGGGTACGTGTCTCCTTCATCGGTCACGATCTCCACGGCATCGTCCGGGGACCTGACGGCCGTCTCTATTTCTCGGTCGGCGACCGCGGTTATCATGTCACCACCGCCGACGGCAAGGTGCATCCCGGCTCGGGTCGCGGCGCCATCTTCCGCTGTGAATCGGACGGATCGGGACTTGAGGTTTTCGCCACCGGACTCCGCAATCCGCAGGAGCTCGTCTTCGATGATCATGGCAATCTCTTCACCTTCGACAACACCGGCGACATCGGTGACAAGGCGCGTTTCGTCTACGCGATCGAGGGCAGCGACTCGGGCTGGGACATGTCGCACCAGTCGCCGCATCACTACGCAACCCATCTCGACTGGGGCGACTTCCGTCCCGAGCAATCGATGTGGGTGAAGGAGCGCATGTTCGATCTTTACAACGAGGATCAGCCGCAATGGGTCTACCCGCCCGCCTCGCACGTCGCGAACGGTCCCTCGGGCGCCACCTGGCTCACGGGCGAATCGCTGCCCGCGGATCTGCGCGGCAAGTTCCTCCTTTCGAATTACCGGGGTGCCTCTGACAACTGCAACCTCCTCCTCATCGACGCGGAGCCGAAAGGCGCCGGCTACGTCGCGACCGAGGAACGCGAGATCATCCGCGGCGTCGGCGCGAGCGATGTCGAGCTCGGCTACGACGGCAATCTCTACATCTGCGACTTCGGCGGAGGCTGGAGCGTGAATGAAAACGGCTCCATCCAGGTCGCCGGTTCGAAAGACGCTTCCGAACGCGAAGCCGGAGCCAAGGTCGCGGCGATGTTCAAGGAGGGTTTTGAAAAACGCGAAGTCGCCGAGCTCCGCGAATTTCTTTCCCACTCCGACCGCCGGGTCCGGCAGGCAGCACAGTTCGCCCTCGCCGATCTCGGGGAAGAGGGCCTCGCCGTTTTCAACGCCGTCATCAACGAGAGCACCAGCCAGATCGCCCGTCTCCACGCGATCTGGGGCCTCGGACAGCTCGGAC
>JALRFZ010000285.1 GCA_023253615.1 Verrucomicrobiales bacterium
GAGCGCCGTGTCCGGCTCGATCGAGCCGTCGGTCTCGAGGTCGAGGGTCAGCTTGTCGAAGTCGGTCCGCTGACCGACTCGGGCCGCCTCGACGGTGTACGAGGCGCGGCGGATCGGGGAGAAGATCGAATCGATCGGGATCACGCCGATGGGCATGTCGGGGTGCTTGTTGTCCTCCGAGGTGTTGAAGCCGCGGCCGACCCGGACTTCCATCTCGATGCTGAACTTGGTCGCGCGGTCGAGGGTGCAGATGTGCTGGTCCTTGTTGACGATCTCATACTGGGAGATCTCCTGGATGTCACCGGCGGTGACGGGACCGGCCTTGTCCACCGTCAGGGAAAGGGTCGCGGGGGCGCGGTCCTCGAAGTGCTTGAAGCGGATCTGCTTCAGGTTCAGGATGATCTCGGTGACGTCCTCGACGACGCCGGGGAGGGAAGTGAACTCGTGCTGCGCTCCGGCGATGCGGACCGAGGTGATCGACGCACCCTCGAGAGACGAGAGGAGGACGCGGCGGAGGCTGTTGCCAATGGTGTGACCGAAGCCGGCCTCGAAGGGCTCGGCGACGAACTTGGCATAGGTTTCGGTGGCGGATGCTTCGTCCTTGACGAGGCGGTCCGGGATTTCAAACGGAGCGAGTGCTTTGGCCATGATGGATACGGAATGCCGGGTTACCCAGAGGTAGAGCGTTGACTTTCCGCCACCCATGTGACGGAATACCAAGGACCGACGGCAGGTTTTAAGACGCCCAGGGCGCGGAATATGGTGGATTTTCGCGGAAAGTAAACCGATTTTTGGAGGAAAGCCCGCCCATGTCCCGCCCGAAATCGCCGCCCCACCGTTGCCGCATCGTCCTGACCGGAGGGCCGGGCGGCGGGAAAACGACGGCGGTCGATCTGTTCCGTCGCGAGATGGGGGACGGCGTCGTCGTGGTGCCCGAGGCCGCGACGATGATGTTCACGGGAGGTTTTCCCCGTTATCCCGAGCCCGATGCGGTCCGCTCGGCCCAGCTCGCGATCTACCACGTGCAGCGGAATCTCGAGGACATCCAGGCGACCCGTTATCCCGACTGCATCCTCCTCTGCGACCGTGGCACGATCGATGGTGCGGCCTACTGGCCGGAGCGCGACGGGGATTTCTTCGCCTCCCTCGGCACCTCGCTGGATCATGAACTCGCCCGCTACGACGGGGTGATCTTTTTCGAGAGCGCGGCGGTCGGCGGACTCGGGATCGAAGGCGGCAATCCGGTGCGTCGCGAAACCCTCGCCGAGGCGGTGGCGCTGGACGCGAAGCTGCGCGGCTACTGGTCGCAACACCCCCGTTTCGTCGTGGTGCATCACAATGCCAGTTTCTTCAAAAAGATCTCGATCGGCCTCGCCCTGCTCGATGAGATGGTCGCGGAACTGCGCCGGCTCGGGATGGCGGATGGGGCGGGCTGAAAGGTGGGGGCGGCTACGGGAGCAACGTGGCCTTGAGGCGGGCGAACTGTTCCCGCTGCCCCGCCTGCAGGATGATCTCGACCGTGGTGAGGCGAGCGGGGCTTTGGCCGTTGATTTCCTCGTCCGAGAGAATTGTCGCCCCGCCGTTGGCCTCGGGTGGTGCCCCGGCCACGCTGGATGCCACCGGGCTCCATCCGCCGAGGTCGTTTCCGGCGAGCAGGGTCAAGTTCACGTCACTCACCGGAGGGAGGCGGCGGAAGGTGAAGGTCATCCGGGTCGTGCCGTCGGTTAGGGACGAGGTTTGCAAGCTCAGGCCGGTTTCGGAGGGGCGATTTGCCTGGAGCGGGCTGAGGCCCTGCGCATGTTCGAGGAGGAGGTCGATCCCATCACCATCTTCGTCCCAAGCGAGGTCGATGAATTCGCCGATGCGGCGGTCCGGATAGTGGGTGGAGAGGAAGGTCTCGAAGGGTTTCGGGCCGGGAGCGGCGAGGTAGGCGAGAACGAGACGGGGCTGGTAGGTGCCGTTGGCGGCGACATTTTCGCGCGAGGCAAACCGTTGCGCGGTCGCGGATCCCTGTTCATCGCCGATCAGGATCCAGCCGTGGTTTCCGGAGGGAGCGGCGCGCCAGGAATTGAGGTCGGCGACGAGACCGGAGCCTGTCCAGACCCGCTCGATCGGATCGCCGGATGGCAGGGAGTCGATTGCGGTCGTGGCCGAGGGCGTGGCCGCAAAGTCGCCCCCCGTGGCCGTCCAGGATTGCGTGCTGTGGAATCGGTGCAGCCAGGTGGCATCCCCGTTCTGGGCCGGGGCTCCGGTCCCGCCGGGGGTTCCGGCATTCGAGCCGGCTTCCCCCCAGTCACTCACGAGCCGGTGCAGGGCGATGGATGTCGGCGCCGATCCGCCGAGATTCTGATGCAGGATCAAACGGGCGGAGACGAGGTCCGTGTTGTCGGGGAGGGAGGAGATGTCGAATCGAAGGAGGGCGCGGCGGACCGCGTTCCCACCGGAACTCCCCGTCTTTCCCACGTAGAGATGCTCGCCCGCTCCGTTGCTTTGCGAGGTGTTTTGAAAGAGGGAGTTGTCGCGCGTCGCGGAGAGCTTCAGGCTGATCTCCATCGGGGGGACGATCTGGTAGATCCCTCCTGCGGGAAAACCTCCGTTGAGTTCCAGCACTCTTCCGTTGGATTTGGTGCCCACGTAGAGTTCGCCCGATTCGTCTTCTCCCAGGGTGAGAATCCGGCGGGTCCCGGCCAAGGGATTCTCCTCGGTCAGGGGGATCTGCGCGGACAGAGTGAAGATTCCGCTCAAGGGAGCCGTTTCCTCCAATGCCATGAGCCGTCCTCCCGCACTGGTGTCGGCCCTGTAATCGGCAAAGAGATAACGCCCCGCGAGACCGGGGATCGCCGAGCCCCGGTCGACATAACCTCCGGTTATGGAAAGGCCTAGCTGGGG
>JALRFZ010000309.1 GCA_023253615.1 Verrucomicrobiales bacterium
CGTCCCAGGGGCGCACCTCGAGGGCGAGCAACTTCATCTCGGGAGTCCGGCTGAGAATGGAAAAGCCGCGCCGCAGGGGATCGGAGAGTCGGCGTTTGGGATCGGGATTCTCGGGCGCGGTCTCTCCCTCGAGACGGGCGAGGGGGGTGCCCGCGGGATCGCAGACCTCGATGCGTCCGGAGCGTTGGTCCCAGAAAAGGCGGAGATGGATCTCGCGGGTCTCCGCGTCCATCCGCATCACGGGGGCGAAGCGGGTGCGGTGGGTGAGGACGAGGTGATGATCCCAGGTCTCGAGCATGGGGCCGTTCGACGGTTCGCGGAGCAGTCCGACCTGGACGTTGGGATTGCCGGCCGGGAAGCGGGCGTGGAATTGCACCTCGACGCGCTCGGGCAGGGCGATCTCGCGGTAGAGATTGCCGGACCACTGGTGGGTGGCGAGTTCGCCGCGCAGGTCGGTGTACCAGTCGGTCGGTTTCCGGTCGCGGCCGTAGGAGGTCCAATCCTCGATCTCGCCGAGTCCGGAAAACGCGCCGCCATCTTTCCCGACACGCGCGACGCGGACGACGGCTTCGCGCGGGATCCCGATGGGCGCGGCGAGGTGGTCGCAGGCAAAACCGAGATGGGTCTCGCTGATGGAGAGGAGGCGGCCGCGGAGGCGGTCGCCGCTCTTGAAGGTGACCTCGAAATCGGAAACGCGATCGGCGGCGGGGGAGGGCGTGGTCGCGAGTCGGAATCCGGCGAGCTGGCCCGGCCTCAGCTCGAAGGGCGCGGCAAAGGGGGCGGCGGAAAAACGCAGGAGACCCTCGGGGCCCTCGAGGAGGCGGCCGGTCAATTCATCGCCGTTGCGCCAGCGGAGGAGGGCCTGGCCGGGCTCGAGGGCGGGGCGCACGGCCGCGGCCGCGGGAGGCGGGGTGGCCGGGCGGCGCTGGAATTGTGCCTGGGCCGGGCCGGAGGCGGACACGCCACTCCAGGCCACGAGACCCGCTAGGATCGGGCGGAGGAGAAAGCGGATGGAAAAGCGGCGGATCATCGGCTCAGAATCGCTCGTAGATGGGCAGGAAGCGATAGTTCAGGGCGAGGGAGAGCAGGGACATGGCCGTGCCGTAGGCTTCGCCATAGCTGCCCGGGAAACTGCCATCGGGGGACTGCTGCTCCGCGAGCATGGCGGCGTGGCTGCGGTTCCAGCGATCCCAGGTCTCGGGATTCCCCTGGAAGAGGGCCTGGGCCATGTAGTAGTAATAATAGTGGGTGTGCGCGGTCTCGCGGTGATCGAGGCGTTCGCTGATGTGGGAGAGGGCGTTTTTGAATTCGTCGGTCTCGCGTTTGTGGGCGACGGAATAGACGAGGGTGGCGACGGCGGAGCGGGCCATGGATTCGCCGCCGCCGCCGATCCCGCCGCTGTAGGCGACGAATCCGGAGGAGGCGGTGTTCCGCTGCATGTATTTGACCGCGTCCTCGATCACGGCGTCGGGCACGGCGATGCCCGCGTTGCGGCAGGCGAGCAGTCCCATGAGGATGCACCCGGTCACGGAGGTGTCGGCATCGGTGGAGGTGGGGGAATAACGCCAGCCGCCCCAGCGGTTCGCCTTTTGTGCCTCGACGGTGAGGGCGACGGCCTTTTCCAGGGTGGCGGCGATGGATTGGCGGACGCCCTCGCCCTCGTTGCCCTCCCACAGCGTCGCCTCGTCGACCGCGCCATAGGCCTCGGCGAGGGCGAGCATGGCGAAGCCGTGGTGGTACATGCTGTTGGGGATGAATCCGGTGTCGCGCTCCTGTCCGGAGATGATGGCGCGCAGGGCGGATTTGACGTGGTGGCGGTGGGCGCCGTAGTTCGGATCTTCGCCGCTGGCGAGGAAGGCCATCAGGCAGATGCCGGTGATGCCGTGCTCACCGCGGCTGCGCCAGGTGCCGTCCTCCCCCTGGGTGCGGGAGAGATAGGCGAGCCCGCGCTCGTAGATGGTATCGACCTCCGCGGGGGTCTCTCCGCCCAGACGGATGGAGGGATCCTGCGCCGGGAGCGGCGGCGGAGACAGCGCGAAAGCCCCGAGGATGAGGGCGGAGAATGGTTTTGTCAGGGACATCCGTTTGCTTCACTGAACCTCTTCCCGCGGCGCTTCTTCGGTCTTGATTTCGACCCCCTGGGCGCCGCCGCCCTTGATGATGATGCCCTTGCCGCCCTCGATGCGGATGACGCCTCCCGCGGCGGGCGCCTCCTTCGCCCGGTCGCCGGCTTCCTCGTCGCCGTATTCCTCCTCCTCCTCGTTGTTCTTGCGGCGCTCGGAGGCTTTTTCCTTGGCCCGCTTGAGGCGGCGTTTCTGATCCCAGAAGTGGTCGAAGTTCGAGGTGGCGTCGCGGAGACGGTCGAATTGTTGTTCGGTGAGGATGGATTTGAGGACATCCTCCTCCACCGCGTTGGCGAGCGACATGAGCATGCCCCGCTCGAAGTAGTCGCCCCAGTAACGCTGCACGTCGCCGAGGTAATCGGAGGCGGAGGCGTGGACGATCGCGCCCATC
Organism: Verrucomicrobiales bacterium; assembly: GCA_023253615.1. Classification (GTDB taxonomy): domain Bacteria; phylum Verrucomicrobiota; class Verrucomicrobiia; order Verrucomicrobiales; family DEV007; genus Arctic95D-9. The sequence goes on from JALRFZ010000309.1 coordinate 2,515, forward strand.
TTCGCCTTCTGGTCGGGGGTGAGGCGGAGGTGGTCGTCGATGGTGGAGAGCGACATGCCGGCGAAGGCCTCGATGCGGTCGGCCTCGCGCTGCTCGAGGATGCTCTCGTAGCGTTTCACCTGGTCGGCGGTGAGGACGTCCTTCAGGGAATCTTTCCAGAGATCGAGCGACTCGCCCTCTTCCTCGGACCGGTTGCCGCCGAAATTGACACTGCCCATGCCATCGAGCATTTCCTTCACGGCATCGGGGTCGGCGCTCTCGAGGCGGGTGCGGAAATAACGCTCGGCCTGTTCGTGCCATTCCTTCATGGACCGCTCGGAG
>JALRFZ010000314.1 GCA_023253615.1 Verrucomicrobiales bacterium
TCGGGCCGAAACGCAAGACCGGTGCGCGCCGGATGCGGGGGGCGGACTGGGGCGAGCTGCGCGTGCTGCGCGATCTGCGGAAGGAGATTTTCGGGGAGTAATCGTTCGAAAACCGCCGGATCATTGGATCAACGTCGGCAGATCGATCTCTTCAAGTGTCGACAGCACCCGCAGGGCGCCGCCGAAATCAAGATGCGCGGTCACCCGGTTCGGCACGACGATGCACGGGCATCCGGCCGCGATCGCCGCGAGCAAGCCGTTTCTGGAATCTTCGAGGACGAGGGCTTCCGAAGGAGCGACACGGAGACCCGCGGCGGCTGACAGAAAAAGATCGGGGGCAGGCTTGGGGGCGGCGACATCGTCGATACAGCGTGTCAGGCGGAATCGTTCGAGCAATCCAAGCCGTCCGAGGTGTCCCTCGACCCAGCTGCGTGGCGAACTGGAGGCGACGGCGCAGGGCAGCCCCAGCTCTCCGGCGGCGTCGAGCAAGGCGATGACTCCGGGCAGGGGTGGGAGCTGCTTGACCCGCTCGAGGGCGTTGCGTTCGCGCCAAAGATCGCGGTCGGGCCAGTCGATGGCACAGCCGACGAGGGATTCGAGGTGGGACTTGGGATCGAAGCGGTTGAAATCACTGCCGACACAGGCGGCATAAACAGGGAGAGGCAATTCGTGGCCGTGGGCGAGGTAGTCTTCCCGCCACGCCTCGTATATGGGAAATTCCGTGTCGAGGATGAGGCCGTCGAAATCAAAAAGGAGGGCACGGATGGGCATGGCGATTTGGATTTGGAAAAGCCGTATCACGCTTTTGAGGGAAGTCCGGCCTTTTCGCGAAGCCGCTCCAAGACGCGGAGATTGCCGAGGGTGTTTGCAGCCGGATTCCAATTCTTCCCGCCGGCGACCACTTCGGCAAAGGCATCGGCTTCGACGGCGTAGAGAGGACGATCGTCGGGGACCTCGATGATTTCGGCGGTACCTCGGGGCGAGATGAGGGTGAAGCCTTCCTTTGCCTGCCAGAAGCGGGAGATTTCGATGCGACCCTCGGTGCCGGCGATGTGGGCGCCTTGATCCGAGAGCACGGTCATGCCGCAGGTGAAGGTGGCGAGGGTGCCGGAGGGAAATCCGAGCAGTCCCGCGGCATAGTCATCGACTCCGAACCCGTGATGGTGCGCGAGGCATTCGACCCTGTCCGGCTCCTCACCGGAGAGGGTGCGGGCAAAGTCAACGCAGTAGCAGCCGACGTCCATCAAGGAGCCTCCTCCGGGGCCCGCTTGAAAGCGTGCGTCATCGCGCGACGCCTCGCGGGAGAAGGTGAAGTTCGCCCGAAGGAGCCGCATTTCGCCAATCGCTCCGCTGGCGACGGTTTCGAAAAGCCGCCGGGTCTGGGGATGGGCGCGATACATGAAGGCCTCCATCAGCACGAGCCCTTTCTCCCCGGCCCGGTCGAACATCTCCCGGGCCTCGTCGGTATCGAGGGCCATCGGTTTTTCGCAGAGGACGTGTTTTCCAGCGTCGAGTGCGGCGAGGGTCCATTCGTGGTGGAGCGCGTTCGGCAAGCTGAGGTAGATCGCGTCGAGATCGTCGCGGCACAGGAGTTCCCCGTATCCGACGACGGGATCACCGCCGTGGATACGGGCAAAAGCCGTGGCGGATTCGCGAGCGCGCGAAGCGGTCGCCACAAGCCGGCCGGTATGGGAAAACGGCAGCTCACCGGCGAATTTGGCGGCGATGCGTCCGGTGCCGAGGATGCCCCAGCGGAAGGTTCGGGAGGTCTTCATGCGGCGAAGGATAGCACGATTCGTTTGCGCGGCACCTTTCCTTGCCGGATGTTTCCGCTCGCAATTCATTCCCCATGAAAGTCCTCGTCACCGGCGGAGCCGGATACATCGGAAGTATCGCCGTCGATGCCCTGCTCGCCGCCGGGCATGAAGTCGCGGTGCTCGACAATCTCTATCAAGGACACCGTGCGGCGGTGAATCCCGCCGCCGCTTTTCACGAGGCCGATCTGAAGGATGGAGCCGCGGTGGACCGGGTGATGCGCGACGCGGCCCCCGATTCGATCATGCATTTCGCGGCCTACACGCTGGTGGGGGAATCGGTCGAGAATCCTTTCAAGTATCTCGGCGAGAGCGTCGGGAACGCGGTGAACCTGATCTCGGCGGCCGTCGATCACGGGGTGAAGCGGTTCATTTTCTCCTCGACGGCGAATCTTTTCGACGATCCTGCGCGCATTCCGATCGCGGCGGACGAGCGTATCGTGCCGGGCAGCCCCTACGGCGAGTCGAAATACTTCGTTGAACGGATTCTTTACTGGGCGCACCGGACGAAAGGTCTCCGCTACGCCTGCCTGCGCTATTTCAACGCGTCGGGCTGCACTCCGACGAAGGGCGAGGACCACGATCCCGAGACGCACCTCATCCCGCTCGTCATCCAGGTGGCCTTGGGTCAGCGGGCCTCGATCAAGATCTTCGGCGACGATTATCCGACACCCGATGGCACCTGCGTGCGGGATTACATCCATGTCGAGGACCTTGCCTCGGCACATTTGCTCGCCCTGGAGGCGCTGCACGAGCGCGAGGTGCTTCATTACAATCTCGGCAATGGCAATGGATTCAGCGTCAAGGAGGTCGTCGAGACGGTGCGCGCGGTGAGCGGCCGCGAGGTGACCGCGGAGATCGCGCCGCGCCGGGCCGGAGATCCGGCCACGCTCATCGCCGACAGCACCCGCATCCGCGAGGAACTCGGATGGGAACCGAGGTATGCCGACCTGCGCTCCATTGTGAAGAGCGCGTGGGATTGGCACGTGGCCCATCCGGAGGGCTACGGCGACTGAAGGGTGGGAAAACCTGCCCTTGATCCGGTGAATTTCGGCTTTCCTGATCGATGGGAACTGGCCTAGAGTGCCGGTCATGCAGATGACCCGACGTAATTGGATGACCGGTGCCGTGGGCTTCGGTCTCGTTCCCGCTTCGCCTCTCCTTGCGGTGAAGGATCCTTACCCCCGTTCCGGCAAGGGCCTGCAGGTGGCCTTGGCCGCGTATTCGTTCCGCAATCAGTTCGAATGGTCGCGGGGCAAGAAGAATCCGAAGTTCGAGGGGGGAGGACGGGCCATGGACATGCCGAAATTCCTTCAATACTGCGCCAGCCAGGGACTGAAGGGGGCGGAACTGACGAGCTATTTTTTCTCCCCCGACGCGGGAGAGGCGACCTTCACCGAATGCCGGGAGATTGCCGCCAAGCTCGGCATCGCCATCTCCGGGACGGCGGTGGGGAATAATTTCTCCCATCCGAAGGACGCGCCGGAGCGTCCTGGTCAGATCGATTACGTGAAGCAATGGATCGACCATGCGGCGATGATGGGTGCCCCCCACGTCCGTGTCTTTGCCGGCGCCCATCCGAAGGGTGTCAGCGGGGAAGAGGCGGAACAGAACGCCATTGATGCGCTGACCGAGACGGCGTCGCATGCGGCGGACAAGAAAGTGTATCTCGGCATCGAGAATCACGACAGCATCACCACGGCGGACCGGCTCCTCCGCATCGTGCGGGCGGTCGACAGCCCCTGGGTCTGTGTGAATCTCGACAGTGGAAACTTCATCGCGGAAGATGTCTACGCGGAGATCGCCGCCTCGTCGCCCTACGCGATGAACGTGCAGCTCAAGACCGAGATCAAGGTGGGCAAGACCGGAAAGGAAAAAGCTCCCGCTGATCTCGAGCGGGTCGTGAAAATTCTCAGGGACACCGGCTACGAGGGATACGTCGTTCTCGAATACGAGGAGGAGAAGGACCCCTACGAACACGTGCCGCCTTTGTTGGAAAAGCTCCTGGAGTGGTGTGCCTAGGATCGTCCGGAGTGGCTCGCCTCGTGAACCGATGAATCCTTACCTGCGGCATCTGGGATACGGACTTGCCGCGGTGCCGGCGTTTTTCCTGCCCTTTGCGTATCTCATTGCCGTGGGTTGGCTCTGCGCCTATGCCTTGCCCGCTTCTTATCACGGCGAGGAGATCCCTGAGTCTGGGGATCGTTTTCTGGCGGTGACGCGGGCGGGATTCCATGCCCTGGTCGTGCAATGGCCGGTTTATTTCGGCTGGGTGCTCGTGACCCGGCGCCTCACCCCGCGGCTGCGGCTGCTCTGGGGCGGGGTGATGGTGGTCTTCAGCCTCTTCGCGATCCCGTGGTTCCTCTTCGCGATGTGGCGGCGGAGCGAGCGGATCGAGTTGCTCCAATACATCCGGCGTCTTTCGGTGAGGCACTATTTTGCCAAGGGACTCCGCGACGAGCTGCCACCGATGCGGCATCATCTGGATCTTCCGGACGAGTACCGGCAGGTGCGTTTCCGAAGTCTGGTCGAGGACGTGCCCCCGGAGTTCCGGATCCTCACGGCCCACAATCCCGAGGGTGTGGTGACCCCGCCGGAGGCGAACGAGGAGGCGGACACGCATCTGCGGGCGGAGCTCGATCGTCAGGGCTTCGAATCCTTCCCCGTGACGGGCGGTAGTCGCGATTTTTCCCATGCCGAGCCGGGCTACGGGATCGTCTGCGACCGGGCCGAGG
>JALRFZ010000344.1 GCA_023253615.1 Verrucomicrobiales bacterium
CCTTCCTTCTCGCCTGCTTCGCGCTCTTCTCGTCGGTGACCTTCGTCTACCAGGTCGTGCACCGCAAAACCTCGACCGTGCTCGAGCTGCTCTTCCTGTTCCTCAACGCGGCGGCCTTCACCGGTTTCTCGATCGGCTGCATCACCGCGACCTACCCGCGCGAAGCCGTCGCCTTCCTCACGCTGGGACTCGCGGTCTTCTACATCCTCCACATCATCGTCTTCCTGAAACGCGATCTTCGCGACCGGGGACTGCTGCTCAGTTTCATGGGGCTCGCCTCCTTTTTTGTCGCGATCACCCTGCCCATCGTTCTCACGAAGGGCTGGATCACGGTGAGCTGGGCGCTGCAGGCCTTTGTGATGCTCTGGATCGCCTCGAAGATGCGCAGCGAATTCCTCCGCCAGCTCGCCTACCTGCTCTACCTCATCGTCCTCGGACGTCTCGCCATCTTCGATTTCCACGGGCAATTCGACGGAATCTCGGAAGGGATGCCGGCGAAGGATTACTTCCTCGGACTGGTCGAGCGGCTCTTCATCTTCGGAATTCCGATCGGATCCTTCTTTGCGGCAGGACGCTTCTTCCGTCACGAAGGTGCCGGCGATGCCGCCTGGGCGATCGGGGAAGGCAACGACATCCGTCCCCTCCCCGGTCAATCGGGCGTGGGCCGGGTCTGCTTCTGGATCGTCGTCGCCCTCACTTTCGTTTACCTCAATCTCGAGGTCTGGAAAACGATGGACCAGGTCTTCGATCCGCTCATGCGTCCGGGGGTCACCCTCGTCTGGGTCGGCCTGGGTGCGCTGCTTCTCCGCGAGATGACCGTGAACCGTTCGGGACTCGCCACGGTGCTCTTCTGGATCCTCGGAGTCGCCCTCATCGTGAAGGTGTTCGTCTTCGATTTCCTTTTCTGGAATCCCGGCTTCGACCTCGCCTTCGCCCGGCGCGACTTTGCCGAAGGCTTCCTGATGCGCTCGCTCGACTATGGAGCGGTAATCCTTTACCTGCTCTTCGCCGCCCGCACCCTGACCCGGCGGAATGATCAGGACGACACCGGCCGGGTCTTCGGCTACGCCGCCCTCGCCGCCGCATTCCTCTACACCAGCCTCGAGATCTGGACCGGCCTGACCCGCTTCCTGCCCGACTTCCGCATGGGCGGCATCTCGATCTATTGGTCGCTCTTTGCCATCACCCTGCTCCTCGCCGGCATCCTCAAGGGCCGGGCCGCCTTGCGCGGGATCGGGCTCGTCCTCCTCGGTGGCACCATCCTGAAGGTCTTCTTCGTCGATCTCGCCGGACTCGACCAGCTCTACCGCATCATCGCCTTCATCGTCCTCGGCGTGGTGGTTTTGGCAGGGTCGTTCCTCTACTTCCGCTTCAGCCAGCATTTCGAAACGGCGAAGGAAGACGAGGAGCCGGAACCCGGAAAGGAGGAGGCCCGTCCATGAATCGTTTCGCCCTGACCCTTGGTGTTCTTCTGGCCGGCTCGATCGGCATCGCGGAGGAACCGGCTCCAGCCGGGTTCGATCCCGCCCCTTTCCCGCAGCTCCGCGAGATCGGGGAGATCCAATCGGAGGCGGGGCTCTTCCGCATCGCGTTGGACGCCGGGATGCATCGGAGTTTCCACACCCTGCGGCTCGCGAAGAAGAAGGGCGAAACCTGGCAGGAGATGCCCATGGTGTCGCGGCATGTGCAGGCACCCCAGAAGAGGGGCGACTTTCTCGTGCCCCATCGGATCGAGTCCCTCGATGAAACGCCGGATGGGTCCTTGGAAATCGTCGTGAGTTTCGACAGCCCCTTGCCGGGCCCGATCCGACTCGAAATCGACACGCCGTTGAGTGATTTTGAAAAAGGTATCTCCATCGCCGTTCCCGGAGCGGATGGAACGTGGAAGGAAGCCCTCTCCGACAGCGTGATTTTCGACCATCGCCGCTTCCTCGACTTCCGGCACACCTCGATCCAGGTCCCGGAAGTGAATTCGCGAACCATCCGTCTCCGCATCGCCGAGGCGACCGACTTGCAACGTTCGCGCCTTCGTGAAATCACCCGGACCGTCGGAGACGCCTCCGGGCTCACCGTCACGGAATCCAGCGCCGTCGAGACGAGGGCGTTCCGGATCGATGGCTTGCGATTTGTTCTCTCCCAGGGTCAAAGCGAGGACACTCACCCGCTGGATGCAAGAGGACGTGAAATCCTCCCGCTGCCCATCGCGTCACAGACGAATCTGCCCGACGGCATTACGGAGATCCTGCTCGACGGCGGAAACCTCCCGATCGATCACCTCTTCCTGAAAACGGACGACCGCAATTTCCGACGCTCCGTCTCCGTCCAGGTGCCGGGAGCGGATGACTCGTGGCGGACGATCCATCAAACCCATCTCCATCGTTTCGAGGTCGGCGACTTCCATGATGAAAGCCTTTCCATCCCCCTGCCCGAAACCCGCACGGAGCGATGGCGGCTTCTCATTGAGAACGGAGCCAACGCCCCGGTGACCTTCTCTGCGATCAACGCCCGGATCCCCGCCTACGAGCTCCTCTTCCTCGCCGATCCCGGAGACCGGCCCGTGCTCTTCCTCGGGGCCACCGCCCCCCTGACAAACGCACCACTGGATACCGCCGCGATCAGAGCCGCCATCAGTCGCAAGGTCCCGACCGAGACCGTCGTGCCGGCTGAAGCACAGCCCAACCCCAACTACCGCGCCGAAGCAGCCGAGCCCGAAGGCCCCGGCTTCCTCGACTCGAAACCGGCGCTCTGGAGCATCATCGCACTCTCCGTCGCCATCCTCATCGCCGTGTTGTATCAGGCGATGAGGAAGATCGAGGAAAAGCCGGAAGCGGCGGAGTGACTTACGCCTCCAGCCGCGCCAGGAGATCGTCGGTCGAGACCGAGTCGCCCTTTTTCACGAGGATCTCGGTGACGGTGCCGTCGATGTTGGCGGAGATGGTGGTGAGCATCTTCATCGCCTCGAGGGTGATGATGGGATCGCCGGCTTTCACGTGCGTGCCCACCCCCACGGCGAGATCGGTGACCATGCCGGGCATCGGCGCGACGACCTGGAGCGGATCCTTCGCGTCGCCCTTCGGCTTGGTCACGGCGTTCTTCGGAGCGAGGGCCTTGTCGAGCACCTGGGACTCGCGCGGCATGCCGTTGAGTTCGTAGAAGACGTTGCGGCGTCCCTCGTCGTCGGCCTCACCGATGCCGATGAGCTTGATGAAGAGGAGTTTCCCGTGATCGATCTGCACCTCGATCTCCTCGCCGATGGAAAGACCGTAGAAAAAGGCCGGAGTCGGCAGGCCGGAGACCTCGCCGTAGTTCGCCATGAACTGGTCGAAGTCGGCGAAGACCTGCGGATACATCAGTTGGCTGTAAAGATCGTCGTCGCTCGCGGGACGTTCGAGCTTCTTCGCAAGTTCGGCGCGGGTCGCTTCGAGATCGACGGGAGCGGCGAGCTCTCCGGGGCGCTTCGTCGTCGCGACGCGATCACCGAGCACGACCTTCTGCACGTCCTTCGGCCAACCGCCGTCGGGTTGCCCGAGGCCGCCCGAGAGCATGTCGATGACCGACTCGGGGAAATCGTGCGATCCGGGCGCGAGCGTAGGCACGTCCTGAGGACGGATCCCGCGGGTGATGAGATACATGCACATGTCGCCGACGACCTTCGAGCTCGGCGTCACCTTGATGATGTCGCCGAAGAGCTGGTTCACCTCTGCGTAGGTGCGGGCGATCTCCGGCCAGCGGTGGCCGAGGCCCATGGCGTTCGCCTGCTCCTTGAGATTCGTGAACTGCCCGCCGGGCATCTCGTGGAAATAGACCTCGGCCGAGCCGGCGCGCGGCGCGGTGTTGAAGGGCTTGTAAAACTCGAGCACTTCCTCCCAGTAATCCGACATCTCGTTGAGCGCGTCGAGATCGATCCCGGGATCGCGCTCGTGGCCACGCAGGGCCGCGCAGACGGAGTTGAGGTTCGGCTGGCTCGTCGAGCCCGACATCGAGGCGATCGCGAGGTCGGCGATATCGACCCCGGCATCGGCGGCCGAGAGGACCGAGGAAGCGTTGATGCCGGAGCTGTCGTGCGTGTGGAAGTGGATCGGCAGACCGATCTCCTCGCGCAGCGCGGCGACGAGCTTCCTCACCGCGAAGGGACGGCAGAGACCGGCCATGTCCTTGATCGCGAGAATGTGCGCCCCCATTTTCTCGAGTTCCTTGGCCTTGGCGATGTAGTATTTCAGCGAATACTTGTCGCGCTTCGGATCATCGATGTCGCCGGTGTAGCAGACCGCGGCCTCGCAGATGGACTTCGTCTCGCTGCCGACCGCTTCCATCGCGACCTGCATGTTGGGCAGGTAGTTGAGCGAGTCGAAGATCCGGAAAATGTCCATGCCCGCCTCGGCGGAATGTTTCACGAAACCAGCCACGACGTTGTCGGGATAGTTCGAATATCCAACAGCGTTCGATCCACGGAAGAGCATCTGGAAGCAGATGTTCGGCACCTTCTCACGCAGGTCGCGCAGACGATCCCAGGGCGACTCCTTGAGGAACCGCATCGCCGTGTCGAAGGTCGCGCCGCCCCACATTTCGAGCGAGAACATTTGGGGGACGAGCCTGGCGTAGGCGGGGGCGATCCGCAGCATGTCATCGGTCCGCAGCCTTGTCGCCAGGAGC
>JALRFZ010000408.1 GCA_023253615.1 Verrucomicrobiales bacterium
GGCAGGTCCTCCTCGCCCGGGATCGCATCGGCGATCACGAATTGACCGCGGAAACGCCGCGACAGCTCACCAATGTCGTCTTCATGGGGATGGGCGAGCCGTTCTACAACTACGACGCCGTCGCCGACGCGGTGCGGGTGCTCTCCGACCGGGACGGCCTCGCGCTCTCGCGCCGACGCATCACCGTCTCCACTTCAGGCGTGGTGCCGGAGATCGAGCGCTGCGGCAGCGAGCTCGGGGTGAACCTCGGCATTTCCCTCCACGCCGCCCGCGACGAGCTGCGCGAACGGATCATGCCGCTCAACCGGCGGTATCCCCTCGCCGAACTGATGCGCGCCTGCCGCGCCTATCCGGGGCTCTCGAACAACCGCCGCATTCTCTTCGCCTACACCCTGCTCGCCGGAGTCAATGACTCGGACGACGACGCGCGGGATTTGGTGGCTCTGTTAGGTAGAATGCCCGCAAAGGTGAACCTGATCCCCTTCAATCCCTGGCCCGGCGCGCCCTACGAACCCTCGCCGCGCGAACGGGTCCGGGCTTTCCAGGAGATCCTCCTAGCCGCCGGCCTCGCCGCGACGGTGCGGGAGACCCGCGGGGACGACATCGCCGCGGCCTGCGGGCAGTTGCGGACGGCGGAGGGCCGCAAAGTGCTCAGCGCTTGACGAGGAGTCTCAGGAAGAGCACGGCAAGGAGGGGCATCAGGAGCATCACCCAGCCCACGAAGGTGAGCACGCAGCCCGGGCTTTTCTGGTCGATGTGTTGTCCGCCCCAGTTGCCGGTGAACTCACCCAGTTCCTCGCTGAACCAGATGCAGGCCATCGGCAGTAAAAGAAAAAGAAGCACCCTCAGTCCATTCTCCGGCGTTGCCGAGGTGAACGCCGCGATGAGATACGCGGCGGCGAGCAGGAGCGAGAGGACTTTGCCGATGTTCATGGCGGTGAGGTGTGCGATCGGAGGAATTGCCATTGTGGCTGCGACTTCAGTCGCAGGCGTCGTATGGCCCGCGAACTTTCGACTGAAGTCGAAACCACATTGAGAGCCCGTCGCCATCAATCCCTTTCCACCCGGTCGAGGAGAATCTTGAGCGCTCCGCCCGAGCAGGCGATCTCGAGGATGAGGCAAACGAGCGAGCCGCCCATGAAAAGCAGTGCCGCGAGAAAGGTGACCCATCCGGCGAGATCCGCCTCGAACATCACCGCGATCATGGCGACGACGCAGAGGAGGATGCTGACCGCACCGAGGAGCTGCATCCAGCGGATCAGGGCGAGCCGCTTGCGCATGTTGTCGATCTGGGCGCGGAGACAGTCGTCCTGACGCTCCGTCCAATCGCGGTGGAGCTGCCGCACGAGCGCGGCGAGATGGAGGAAACGGTTCGTGTAGGCGAGAAAAAGCAGGCTCACCGCGGGGAAGAGCAGGGCGGGCGTGGAGATGGTGAGCGGGGTCATGCGGGATAAAGTCTCAAGTATTGCTCCAGTTCTTCGTCCGGTTCACACAGAATCACATCGAAGGGCAAGAGCCGATCATCACGAACGTAGCAGTTTCTCGGGACGGCATCGATCGCCAGGACATTGTACGCATAATTGAAAAACAGTTCGTGCTCCCGCGCCGGATCGGTGATCGAAGCCCACCCGCTTTCCCGGAAAAATCGTTCGATTTCCCGGTCAGCGGCCGGCTCACCATGGTATTGCGGCTGTCGTACTGCGAGCGAAACGTCCCCGTCCGACCACTCGATCACCTGGATCAGTTCGGCTTCGTCTCCGAAAACTTCATTGGAGAGGCGCCATCGGGTCAGATACTCGAGTGGTGTCGCGCGAACGAACTCAATGCAGCGCCGAAATGCGGGGATCGTGGGATCGCTCCGGAGATTGACTCTCCGATGGGAAACAACCGTGGGAACGAGTCCAAAACCGGGAGGTTTGGTGAGTTTTACGACACTTCTCACGAACGGGTCATACTCGACGACGTGCTCGGTTCCATAGTGAAGGTCAGGATTCTTTTCACGAAAATCCGGCCAGGATTCGCCGGCACTCGTCAGGATCCCGATTTCACGAGCGAAAGAAACCGCTCGTTGGGCTTGGTCTTTTGCGAGGCGGGGCCGGTCACTGACATCACCTGGGACGTGGTCCGGACATACGTCTCGTAGTCGCTCGATGAGGGCTTCAAGGCAATGGGTCGTGCCACCTTCGGGAGAGGCGTGTTGCCGGGGGTGGTCTTTTTTTTCGATCCCATGAAGGAAGCTTATCCGATTCGAGGCGGCCGGTCAATCGCCCACGCGCAGCACCCCGCCTGTCAGGATCTTCGCCCGCAGGCCGCCCTTGCCGCGCAGGGCTTTTTCGGCGCCGGGGGCGAAGGCCTGGTTCATCCAGAGGCAGGGTTTGGATTCCTCCGTGCCGAGGAATCGCACGCCTTGGATCTCGAACTCCTCGCCGATCAGTTCGTTGAGGTCCCGGCCCGCGACAATGACGTTGCGGCGGTAGACTTCGGGACCTTTGTCGAAGACGGCGAACTCGTCGCAGAGCCGTTGGTGGGTTTCGAGTTCGAAAAAGGTGATCTGGCCCTTGTAGTCGGGCTTGTGATCGAAATAGCGGTCGCCCCGGATCCCGCTGCCGGCGACACATTCGATCTCGGGGACCTCGACAATGGGATTATTCCCCGCCGGACCGCCGAAATGGCCGACGAAGTTGTGCGCGGGGGAAATGAAAAGGTGCCGGATTTCCACACCGCAGGTTACGCGGCCAAGGGCGGGTTGGCAATCGGTGCCGAAAATCTCTTACTCTTACTCATACTCAAAACCGTGGGCCGAGGGACGTTCGCTGAGTATGAGTAGGAGGTATGAGTAAGAGTATGAGGTTGGTCCCCCAAATCCCCGCTGGAATTCCGCCGCAGACCGGATAGGGTCCGGGCTCCCATTCAACCCTCTTCAGTCCCATGGCCAAAGCCCCCCAGAACGCGATTTCACCGACCCGCGAGGAGAATTTCCCCGAGTGGTACCAGCAGGTCGTGCGCGCCTCCGATCTCGCCGAAAACTCGGAAGTGCGCGGCTGCATGGTGATCAAACCCTGGGGCTACGGCCTTTGGGAACAAATCCAGCGCCAGCTCGACGTCTGGTTCAAGGCCACCGGCCACAAGAACGCCTATTTCCCGCTGCTCATCCCGGTGAGTTACCTCGAGAAGGAGGCGACCCACGTGGAGGGATTCGCGACGGAGTGCGCCGTGGTCACCCATCACCGTCTCGAGCTGAAGGATGGCAAGATGGTGCCCTCGGGCGAGCTGACCGAACCTTACGTGATCCGTCCCACCTCCGAGACGATCATCGGCGCGGCCTTCGCGCGCTGGGTGCAGAGCTACCGCGATCTGCCGCTCCTCATCAACCAGTGGGCGAACGTGATGCGCTGGGAGATGCGTCCGCGCCTCTTTCTCCGCACCGCCGAGTTCCTCTGGCAGGAAGGCCACACCGCCCACGAGACCGCGGAGGAGGCGATGGAGGAGACGAAGAAGATGCACGAGGTCTACGAGCGTTTCCTCACCGACCACCTCGCCGTGCCGGTGATCGCCGGTGAAAAGACCGAGGCCGAGCGTTTCCCCGGCGCCCTCAACACCTTCACGGTCGAGGCCATGGTGCAGGACCGCAAGGCGATCCAGGCGGGCACCTCGCACTTCCTCGGACAGAATTTCTCGAAGGCCGCCGGCATCGAATTCGAGGGACGCGAGAGCAAGCGCGAGTTCGCCTGGACGACGAGCTGGGGCGTGAGCACGCGCCTCATCGGCACGCTCCTGATGGCGCACTCGGA
>JALRFZ010000509.1 GCA_023253615.1 Verrucomicrobiales bacterium
AGCAGGTCATCGAGGAGATCTACATCCGCAGCTTCACCCGCAAACCGACCGCGGAGGAGATGAAGCAGCTCATGGCCCAGGTCGCGGCCGTGGGAGAGGACAAGGCGCAGCGAGAGCTGGTCCTCAATGATGTCTTCTGGGCCGTCTTGAACTCGAAGGAGTTCATGTTCAACCATTGATCGGGATTCAGGATTGCCTGTCTCCCACGTGCGGCCCGGTTCACCGGGCCGTTTTCGTTTCCCGGAATCAGGCCTCGCGCTTCGTTCCGCGCCCCGTGCCCCTTGCTCAGACAGACGGTCCGAAGAGACTGTCGAGAAACGTTCGATGCGCGGCGATGCGGCGGGAGAGATCCGCTTCGCTCGGTGTCTCGAAGGTATAGCTGACCGCGGCGTATTTCAGGAACAAGAGAATCGCTTCGGGATAACCTCCGCCGAGTTGCTCCGCCACGACCTCCTCGATTCCGCTGGTGCGGACGAGGAGTCCGTTCGTGAAATCGGATCCGTCGATGACGGCGGCGGTTTCCCTCGGGAGGTGGATCGAGCAGGCATCGAGCAGACGGTCGCCTTTTGATTCGCCGCGGGTCAGTTCGTAGAGGTAGATGCCGGTGGCGTCATAGTCCTCGTGGAGATTCACGGAGACATCAAACCGGCACCCCTCGAGCGCCTCCTGCCAGGCCGCGATGACCGGCTGCGAGACATCCGTGAAAGAGCGGTTCAGATCCACGCCGTTGCCATCGCGCCGGGTATTTTCGACCAGGCCGACAGGATTGAGGCAGGGAAAGAGGGTGACGGGACGGTCCCGGAGGATCTCCGGCTTCGAGGCGGCCCACTCCAGCAGCGCCCAGACCGGAGCGCACTCGTCGCCATGGACGCCGGCGCTCACGTAGAGTCCACCGGGATCCCGGGCTGACGCGGCCCCGTTCGTGATCTTGAGGACGGGGAGCCCGTTGATCTCACAGAAAACGCCGAGATCGAGCCCCGATCCCTCGCAGACCGCTTTCCAGCCTTCCACGAGCGCCCCGTAATCGTGGCCGGAATGATGGAGGTGGCCGGACATCGGTTGGTTATTTCCAATCCTCGTCGAAGAATCCGGCCGCGGCGATGCGGCCCGGGGTGAAGGCATCCGGATCGCGGTCGAGGCCGACGATGGCCCAGTCCGGAAGCTTGGGGTTCTGCTGCGAATTCGTCTTGTCGTGCCCTTCGCGGAAGGTGAGGCCGCTGTTGAGCACGACGTAACGATCCGGATTGAGGGGATTCGGGAAAACCAGCACCGGCACATGCCCGTCCCGGTCGTAGGATTGTCCGCGGAGCACGAAGGAATCCTCCCTCCACTCGACGGGCAGCTTCTCGGCGATCTCGGCGATCATCGCGTTGGATTCCGGATCCCCCCAGAGGATGAGGTTCGCATCGCGGATGTCGTCCGAGTCGAGTTCGTCCGATGCCTTTTCCGGAAGTTCTCCCCGCATCAGCGCGCGCCAGCGCGAGCGGAAGTGATCGAGCTCGAAGTCGAGCCATCGTGCGAAACGGGGGGAGGAGGGGGCTTGATCCGGCGGCACCACGAGAAAACGGCTCATGAAGGCATCGTCGATCGGGCCTTGGAGACCGGGGCGCTTTTTGCCGGGATCGGGCAACCCCCAGGTCCACTTCCCCTCGTGGCGAACGAGCGAGAGGGAATGAACGGGAAACCCGGGGGTGGCCGCGGACAAGATTTGTCCGTCGATCAGCAGCTTCGCGCCTCCCAGATCGTGTGGCGGACCGGGATGAATCTCGAGTGCGGTGACCCCCTCGGTCTTCAACGAGAAGGTTCCGCCTTCACGATCCCATGCGGCTTCCGCGCGGGCACCCTGCCAGTGCGCCTCGAGACCCGTGAGCTTCAGCCAGTCGTAGCTGCCGTAGCGCAGGGTCGGGGTCTGCCAGCGGATCGACCGGGCGGGGAGCCCTCGACCCGTTTTCCAACAATCCGCCAGCCAAGTCCGGATTTCGGCGACCGCTTCAGCCGTGTATTTGTGTTCGGTATCGGGGGCGACGAGATGCCGGAGGGTATGCCCCACGTTGGCGAGCTCCCGCGCCATCAGGTCGGCGGTGGCCTTCTGCTTGTCCTTCGCGCCGGAGTAAGCGAGCAACGGACCATTGAGGAGGTTCCCGAGGTAATTCGGCACGTCGTAGACCTTCCAGAGCACCTGTTCGTGATCCGGAGGGTAACGATCGGGGGTGAGTTTGTTGTATTCCTTCGTCTCGGCGAATCCGGCACCGGCGTGGACGCCGCAAAAGGCATCCCGGTAATGCGCTCCGATGTGCCAGGCACCCGCGCCTCCCATGGAAAAGCCCGCGAGCACGATCCGGTCGGGGTCGATGGGGTAATCCGCCATCACCGCCTCGATCGCTTCGAAGACGTCGATCTCCCCGGCGTGTTTCCAGCCGACACAGTGCCGGCCGAAGGGATGCAACACGATCGCCTCGGACTGATCCTGGTAAAATCCGCCGAAGGCCTGGCTCTTCTTGCGGCATTGATTGAGAAAATGCAGATCGGTCGTCTTGTCGCCGCGCCCGTGGAGCCATACCAGGAGCGGGACCGGTTTCGAAAGATCGAGCGCTTCCGGGATCTCGAGGCCGAAGGGCTGATACGAATCGTCGATCCGCGACCGGTATCCGCGCACGACGAGGCCGCGCTCCTCCAGCCAGGGGCGCTCGTCGCCCTCGTCGAGGGCGCGGTAGCGGGCGTCGGCGAGATCGAGCAAATCGCCGGCGAGGGGGAATTCCTTCTCCGAATAAAACTCCCCGTGCTTGAGGGCGAAGTCCACCGCCTTCACGAGCGCCGCGACATCGGCGACATGATCCTTGTGATCGATCTCCCAGATCCGTTCGGCGAAGGCGGTGACTCGTTCGCCCAGGGTGCGGGCCAGATCAGCCGGCAGGGGGAGACCGTTTTCCGGCGGCAGGAGCCTCGGGATCGGGGCGATCGGTTCCTCCGCCTCGAGGGCCGGAGAGATGGCGAGGCCGAGCGCGCCAGCGAGCAAGAGGAGGCGTGGGACGGGGTTCATCACGGCCGCTCCTCGGTCACGGGATCGATCCACGCATGCACCTTGCCTCCGCGGAGCAGGGCCTTGTATTCCACGGGGAACCTCCCGAAAATCGTGGAGACCCGGAAATGGACCGTCACGGTGTCGTAGGTGCCGGCATACTCGCCTCCCACTTTCTCCGAGCCATTCCAGGTGAAGGATTCGGCTTCCTCCAGCGTGACGCTCGCCGCTTCGCCGGCGGTGAGGCTGGCCTTCACGGGGGCGAAACGCGGATCGCCCGTGTCTCCGGCGGGGGCGGGCGGCGCTCCCTTGCCGGTGAGGGCGGCGAGCTTCGAGGGATCCGCGGCGACGATCTGCCGGGCACGCTCGCGCTTCGCCTCCACTTCCTTCCGCTTCATCTCGACGAACTGGTTGTAGCGCGCCTCGATCCGCTGCTTGAAATCCGTCTTCGCCACCGGGATCTCCGTGTTCATCGCCGGGTTCGCGAGCGAGGCCACCGTCAGGATGTCGCCGGCGAGGCGCACCGGTTTCAGCGGCGTGCCCGGAGCGACATTGCTCGAGCCGATCGCCTGGCCGTTCACCACGAGTTGAAAAGGAATCGTCTCCGCCGCCGTCACCTCTGGCGGGTAGGCGTTCGACGGCACGTTGCGCCACTGGTCCACGATCGTGAGGAGCGGGAGAATCTCCGGCATCGGGTATTTCAGTTCGAGGGCCGCCTCCAGCTCCGAGAGCGGTTTCGCCGGCGCGGGGGCTGCGGGGGTACCCGTCGCCGTCGCGGGTGCCGGAGCCGGTTGGGGGCGTGCTTGCGATGCCGTGCCCGAAGGGGGCGCGGGGACGGCGGCGGCCGGCTTCGAGGGTTCGCCTTTTCCGGTGATGACCCGATCGTCGTCTGTCATCGGGGTCCCTCCGGTGAACCGTTCGACCAAGGGACGAAGGTAGGGATCGTAGGCGAACCAGGCGGCGGCGAGCAGCCCACAGACGACGAGAAGGGTGGCGAAAAAGCCTTTCATGGGAATGGGTGGCGTGGAGGGGTGGATCCACGCCGCTCCCTATCTTTCCACCGTGAGCCGCCTCTTTGCAAGCCGCACCACGGCCTCACAAATCCGTTGACCCGGGCCGCTCCAGCCCTTGATTGCCATCCTCATGCGGATCGTTTTCATGGGCACCGGCGAGATCGCCTTGCCGACCTTGCGATGGCTCCTCGACCATGCCGGCGAGGAGGGGGGCGAAGTCGTCGCCGTCTACACCCAGCCCGACAAGCCGGTCGGCCGGAAACAAATCCTGACCCCGCCCGCGATCAAGGTCCTCGCTCAGGAAAGAGGAGTGCCGGTTTTCCAGCCCGAGAGGCTCAAGGGCGATACGGATGCCCTCGCCGCCTTCACCGCCCTGCGTCCCGACCTCGCCGTCGTCATGGCCTATGGACAGATCCTCCCGCGCGCGCTCATCCGCACGCCTTCGTTGGCCTGTGTCAATCTCCACGCCTCGCTCCTGCCCCGCCACCGCGGTGCCGCGCCCATCCAGGCGGCGATCCGCGATGGCGATGCCGAAACGGGCATCACCCTGATGCACGTCGTGCCCCGGCTCGATGCCGGCGACATGATCTTGAAAAAGGTCATCCCCATCCGGCCCGACGACACCGGCGGTCTCCTCCACGACCGGCTCGCCGAACTGGGACCGCCGACCCTTGCCGCCGGATTGAAGCTCTTCCGCGAAGGCACCGCGACCGCGGAAGCGCAGCAGGAATCGCTCGTCACCCACACCGGCAAACTGGGGCGCGAGGACGGCGCGATCGATTGGTCGCGCGGGGCCGCGGAGATCGAGCGCCTCATCCGCGCATACGATCCCTGGCCCGGCACCGCGACCGGCGTTTACCTCGGCGACGAACGAAAAACCCTGAAGATCCACCCCTATGCCCGCGTCCTGCCCGGGAGCGGTGCCGTGCCCGGAACCGTCCTCGCGAGCCGTGACACCCTCGTCGTCCAATGCGGTGACGGAGCCCTCGAATTGACCGGCGACCTGCAGCTCGAGGGGCGGAAACGCCTGAGTGTCGGCGAATTCCTGAGGGGATCGGCCATTCCCGTCGGCACGATTCTCGGCACGGGCGAGATTGCCCTTTGAAAATGCAGTCGATTGGCGGAGGATGAACGAAACAGAACCGCCCCCATGTCCCGAGCCTACAAACGAGTCGTCCTGAAACTGAGTGGAGAAGCGCTGCGCGAACCCGGCAGCGAGGACAACATTTCCCCCGAGATCGTCGAGGGCATCGCCCGCCAGATCAAGGCCGCCCACCAGACCGGGCTCGAGATCGCCATCGTCGTGGGAGGCGGCAACTTCTGGCGCGGGGCCGCCGCCGCCGGCCGCGGGATGGACCGGGCCACCGCCGACTACGTCGGCATGCTCGCCACCGTGATGAATTCCCTCGCCCTCCAGAGCATGCTCGAGGCCGTCGGCGTGCCGACACGGGTGCAGAGCGCCATCGAGATGAAGAACGTGGCCGAGAGTTTCATCCGCCGCGTCGCCATCCGGCACCTGGAAAAAGGCCGCGTCGTCATCTTCGGAGCCGGCACCGGCAATCCTTTCTTCACCACCGACACCACCGCCGCCCTGCGCGCCA
>JALRFZ010000533.1 GCA_023253615.1 Verrucomicrobiales bacterium
CGGAACTCGAGATGCAGGGTGAAGTCGCCGAACTCCTCCACCGAGGTAATGCCCTCGCAAAGGAGGTCCCCGTCGAGCTTCGCGCCCTTCCAGTTTTTTTCCGCCGAATCAGCCGATCCGTCGAAGAGCACGATGGCACCCTCCGGCGCCTTGGCTCCGATCGTCGGACTCTCGCGCTCGACACGGTCGAGGACGACACTCAGGTTCGCGTCGGCGGTGGTCGTCGCCGTGATTTTGCCGTCCTTCAGTACGTCGGTCCATTCATCCTTGAGAAAGGTCACGCTGCCATCTTCGGCCCGCTTGCCTTTGGTGGATTCGCGCGGTTTCCCGCCATCCCACCCGTCGCCGGGCAGGCCGCCTTTCGAGAGCACCGCCTCGAATTCCCCGTCTCCGAGTGCAACCACCTGCACCCCCACGACACCGTCGGGCGTGTTGCCGGTATATTCCCCCTGGAGGGCGAAGTCGGGATCTTTCGCGGCTTCCGCGGGATCGGCGGTGGCGGCGAATTGCTCCGCGGCATGGCAGAGCGGCGGAATGAGGGCGGCGGTGAAGGCGAGGGCGAGGAAATGGCGCTTTTTCATGAACATCGGGATCCCTTTGTAACGGATGTGGCGCGATGAATCAATCCCACACTCGCGGAGCGATTCGGTCACGCGAAGGCTCCGGTAGACGGAGGTCGCCAAGGGTCCCGGACACGGGCGGCCCGGACCGCGGCTCACCTCGTTCTCGCGTTGATCGAGGCCGCATCCATCGCCGCCGGCCCCTGGGTCGAATCGGCGCGGACCAGGGAGGTGAAGGTCTTCGTGAGAATCGTCGATTTCCTGCCCTTTTTCTTCGTGAGCTTCTTCTTGTTCGGCGCGAACTGGACACGCAACGCGACCGGCTCGTCGCCCTGCACCAGCTCCGCGGTGCGGAAGGTGCCGGCGAGCAGGCCCGCGGTGACGTTCGCGGCTCCGTTGAAATAGGAGATGGCGCAGAGGGCGTTGCCGGCCGATCCCCGCACCGCGAGCGTGTCGGGCAACTCGCCCCGGTTCGCGATCGTGGCGAAGCCGGACACCGGATTGGCTTTCACCGAGGTCAGGGAGGCGATCTGGCCCGGAGCGCCATTGAGCACGTTGCCACCCGTCAGCAGCGTCAGACCCGCGCCCACCGCCACATCGGGGACGACGAAACGCACGTCCGAGTTCGCGAAATCGAGCTCGTAGCCGAGCTCGCCGCTGGCACCGGCCTCGCGCGAGAGGACGAGGAGGTAACGCCCCGCGGGAAAGGTGTCATACAGGGCGAACTCCGCGCCTCCACCGGTGTAGACGGACTGGCCGCCCGGCCCGAAGAGTTCCACCACGAGCCCTGGACCGCCGATCCCGTCGACGCTGAGGAAACCCGAGGCACCGAGCTCGAAAAAGTAAGTATGTCGCGCGGCCGGAGACCCGAGGGTGCGATCGAAAGAGCCGTTGCCCTGGGAGTAAGGCAGGTTCCGGAGATCGAGCGAAGCGAGATCGGCGGAACCGCCTTGCCCGGATCCGATCACCGCGAGGAGGTGCGCACCGCCATCCGCCGGCAGGGAAAACCCCATCGTGCTGTTCGAGGTGAGCTGCCCGATCTCGTCGGTGCGATAGGAGAGATGGGGCTCGCCCGCCCGGATCGCCTGACCCGCTATACGCTGGGGAAAGACATGGAGCATCAGATCATCCCCTTCCCCGAGGCCGAGGTCCGCGTAGTCGAGCACGGCAAGCTGCGTCGCAAATCCCGTCTGCGTCCCCCATTCGGCCAGCCCCGAAGGTGAAAACACCGCGATGATGACATCGCCCCCGATCATTTCACCGAAGCTCAGCAGATCACCCTCGGCCTCAGGCGATAAAGGCGATGTGAAATTTCCGTCCCCGTCGGCATCGGCGACGAGCACCCCGATGGAGCCGGCCGGCACCTCGATGCCGCCGAGCTGGAATTCGATCGAGACCGTGGCCGACGCGGGCACGGCGAGGGCGAGGCCAACGGCCAGGGTGAGGAGAAAGGTCGATGCGGTTTTCATCTCGGGAGCGGCGGCAGGATCACGGAGCGGCGACGTCGTAGGTCGGGGAATTCACCCAGAAAACCGTTTGGTTGGCGCCGCCCGTGGCCTTCCGCACGAGCAGGCCGGCGGAAGGCTCGATCTGCACCTGTCCCGCGGGAGGAAATCCGGTGGCATCACGCACCCACTGCCCCCCGACCCTGAAAAACACCGCATCGGGCTGCTTGTTGCGCATCGCCGTGGCATTATTGAAGACCAACAGTTGATCCTTGCGATCCCCCTCGGCCGTGCCCGCGCTCTCCACGAACTGGCCTGAGCCGAAATCGAGATCATCGAGCACCATCGTCACCGGACGGGGCAGCGCGATCATCGTATCGCGCGGATTCGCATCGGAGACGCGGACCGCGGTGGTCACAAGACCTCCGTAGACCTGCTGGTTCGGCACGAAGCTCGTCGCCGCGACCCCGGCGGGGTGGCGGATGATGAAGGCCTGGCCGGGCTCGAGGAAGGTATTGCCCGCGGTCTGGTAGCCGCCCACCTCGAACCAGTCCGCGGCAGTGACGAAAAACCGGCGGGTGGGCGCGAGCGAAGTGCCGGAGGTCGTCGCGTCGAAAAAGAGCAGTTCCGAACGGCGCTCCGAAGCGAGCGGACCATCCGAGGCGTGCAAGGCCGTCTGTGACGCCGGCGGAAAGAGCGTGTTGAGCGTCCACGCCGGAATGATCGAGACGAGGCCGTCCGTGGTGAGCGTACCGAGGTCGGCGAGACCCGCCTGCACGTCGACGGAGGCTGCGATACCAACGCTGAGCGCCTCCCCATCGCAGTACACCTTTCCCACCCTCAGTCACCATAGCTTATTTTAGCCGCTCAGTGGCCGGACTTTTGGGTCCACCACACCCCGCCACCGCCAACCACACTGCGAGCAGACACCAAATCGAGTGACCCTTCGCATTCGTGCACTTCAAGGCGCCAAATCCGTTTGCTGATTCTCAATAGTGTTTGCTCGCTTCCAAACAGA
>JALRFZ010000557.1 GCA_023253615.1 Verrucomicrobiales bacterium
TTGGCGATGGACCGGCTCCGGGACTTCCGCGCTCCGCGGGACAAGCTGCGTCGGCTCTGCGAAGACGGAGAGATCGTCCAGGTGAAGCGGGGCCTCTATGTCGCGTGTTCGACCGGAGAGGAGGGCTTGGCGGTGGATCCCCGAGTGCTCTCGGGCCTGGTCTACGGACCCTCCTATGTGAGCCTGGAGACCGCCCTCGCCCACCACGGGATGATTCCCGAACGGGTGGAGGAGATCACCTGCATGACCTCGAAGCGGGCGAGGAGCTTCGACACCCCGGTGGGCCGGTTCCGTTACCTTCCGATCCCGGAGCGGGTCTTCGCGATCGGCGTAGCCAGGGAGACCGCCACGGGCGGCGCCTACCTCCTCGCGCAGCCGGAGAAAGCGCTCTGTGATCGGATCGCCCGAGCCGCTGACCTCGACACGCAACGTGAGGTGCCCGCCTTCCTCTTCGACAACTTGCGCATCGAGGAGGACCGGATCGACGAACTCGCCCCCGGTCTGATCGAGTCCATCGCCGCACTGTATCGGCGCAGGCCGGTCTCGGTTTTCGCCCGGTGGATGGCGAAGCGCCACTCCCGCCGAACGATTCCCGCTCCATGAACGCCGCGCTGCAGTCCCTCCTCGATCGCTACGAACCGGTCACGGCCTCCGACTGGGAGAACGCCCTGCGCGAGATCGTGCAGGAACTCGCCCTCCTCGGACTGTGGCGCTCGAAGTTCTACGAGCATGCCGCCTTCTACGGAGGGACGGCCCTGCGAATTTTCCACGGGCTGCCGCGCTTTTCGGAGGATCTGGACTTCTCCCTGCTGGCGCCGGATGCGGCCTTCGACCTCGCTCCCCACATGGAGGCGGTGCGGGCGGAACTGGCCAGCTACGGCTTCGCCTTCGAAATCGAAAAGAAGGAGAAGCAGGTGGAAACGGCGATCGACTCGGCCTTCATCAAGGGCAATACCCGGACCAACCTCCTCGAGATCGGAGTGCCCGGGGGGCTGGAGAACCATTTCCCCGCCGGGAGGAAACTGAAGATCAAGATGGAGCTGGACACCGATCCTCCGGCGGGGGCGGAGACGGAGGTGGAGACGCTCCTGCTGCCGATCCCCTTCCAGGTGAAGCTCTACCGCCCTTCCTGCCTCTTCGCTGGCAAGATCCACGCGCTGCTCTGCCGGAGCTGGAAGCGGCGGGTGAAGGGGCGCGACTTCCACGATTTCGTCTGGTATCTCGCGAAGGGCATCCCGGTGCATCTGGCGCATCTGCAAAAGCGAATGGAGCAGACCGGACACTGGGAGGGCGGAGAAGTATTGACTGGCGAAGCCGTTCAAAGGCTGCTGCGAAAGCGCTTCGCCGAGGTCGACTTCGACCAGGCCCGGGCCGACGTGCTGCCCTTCATCCGGGACGCTTACGCGGTCGCTCTCTGGGGGGAGAAGTTCTTCACGAGTCTGTTGGACCGCTTGAAGGTGGAGTAGAGGAATCGGATCGGGCAGTTAGACCCCTTGCCAAACATCTTTGCCGAAAAACATGATCTTCTTCGTTGGGGATTTGCTCGCTTCGCTCGATTTGGTTTGGAGGGATCGGCAAATCTTTTCGGCAATGGGTCTAATCAGAAGATGAGTTTCTGACAACCGGTTCTTCGTTTTCTCAAATGGCGGACCTGGATCACGACATCGTGCAGATCGAACACCATGACCTCGTTCCACGAATTGACGCACTCGCCGGGTGAGGCGCTCGTCCAGTTCCTCCGGGACCAGTGGGTCTCCCTCGGGGTGGTCCGTCTCCTCGCCGATCTCATGGACCGGGAGGGGATGATGAGATCGGAAGAGCCTCTGCTTCGGTAGACCAGGGTCCGGGAAGGACCCGCCCCCTGTCTGGTTCGCGCGCGGGAGGAGCGTCGCCGCCCTCCACGGGCCCGGTCGCACCCGCCGTCTTCCGTTTATTTAAGTTGTCCTAAACAATCCATCGCGGTATTCTGCCAAGCAGCAACCGCCCTCCTTTCCCCATGGCTGACTTCCTTTTCGCAGACGACTTCCGGCTCGGGCAAAGTCCGACCCGGCGGTTTTACGAGTTCTTTCTGAAGGGCTACATCCACAAGCACAACAACCTGATGGGGGTGATCCAGGGCTTTTCGAGCCTGATCCTCTTCGACGACTCGATCAACAGCGAGGTCCGCGAGAGCGCGGAGCAGATGCAGACTTCGGCGAAGGCGGCGACGGACCTGAACCGCGAGATCCTCGGGGCGACGGGCTGCGCGCGCTGCGAAGCGGCCCCGATGCGGATCACCGACGCGCTGACGTATTGGAAGGGCAATGCGGAGGAGATCGCCGGTCCGCTGAAGGTCGCGGTCGAGTGGAACGTGCGCGAGCCGCTGCCGCCGGTGATGGCGGACACGACCCGTCTCGCGGAGGTCTTTTTCCATCTCCTGCGGAACGCGGCGGAAGCGGCGTCGGAGGTGCCGGGCAGCTCGGTGGCGGTGGATCTATTTCCTCCGGGTGAGGCAAGCCAGGGCGGCACGGTGGACCTTTTCATCCGCAACCGCTGCGGCCAGATCGAGGCGGAGACCCTGCGGCGCTTTTTCCTGCCGTTCGAATCCTCGAAGGGCACGGAGCATTTCGGGATCGGCCTCACCGCCGCGTCGATTCTCGCCGGCGACATGAACATCCGCCTCGGGCTGCGCTGTGCCGAAGGCACGATGACGGCGTGGCTCGCGATCCCGGTGGCGGGATGAAGAAGGTCCGGCGGTCCGACGGGGCGCTGATCTTCAGAGCCGGTATTTTTTCACCTTCTCGCGCACGGTGAGCCGCGAGAGCCCGAGCCAGTCGGCGGCGCGCGAGATGTTGCCTCCGCTGCGGTTCATGGCTTCGCCGACGAGGGCGGCCTCGAGGGTCTCGACGGCGGTGCGGTGGGCTTCGCCGGTGCCGCCGGCGGCGGCTTCCTCAATGAGGCGGGCGGCCCATTGCCGGATGGGATCCGCATCGGCGGGAGCTTCTCCGCCCCCTTCGGTCTCGCACAGCAGTTCCTCGACGAGGGCGCGGTCGATGGGATAACCGCGGCTGCGGAGGAGGGCCTTGCGCACGAGATTCTGGAGCTGGCGCACGTTGCCGGGGAGCCGGGCGGACTCGAGGCAGGAGAGGGCGCCGCGCGCCATGGTCACGGGAGGCAGACCGAGTTCGCGGCCGAGGCGTTTGAGGAAAAAGTGGACGAGGAGGGGGATGTCGCCGGTGCGATCGCGGAGGGGCGGCAGCTTGATGGTGGCCACGTTGAGCCGGTAGAAGAGATCCTCGCGGAAGTGGCCCTCGGCGATCATGCGTTCGAGCGGCCGGTGGGTGGCGGCGATGATGCGGGCGTCGACGGTGATTTCCTCGTTGCCACCGACACGGTGGAAGCGTTTTTCCTGGAGGACGCGCAGCAGTTTGGCCTGGAGGGAGAGATTGAGATCGCCGATCTCGTCGAGGAAGAGGGTGGCGTTGTGGGCCTGCTCGAATTTTCCAAGACGGGTGGCGGTGGCTCCGGTGAACGAGCCTTTTTCATGGCCGAAGAGTTCCGACTCGAGGAGATTCTCGGGAATGGCGGCGCAATTGACGGTGATGAAAGGCCGGTGCGGTCGGTGGCCGTGCTGGTAGAGGGCGCGGGCGACGAGTTCCTTCCCCGTGCCGGTCTCGCCGCGGATGAGGACGGTGACGGGCGTGGGGGAAAGCCGTCCGAGTGTCTTGTAGACATCGAGCATGGCGCGGCTGTTGCCGACGAGGGTGTCGTTTTCCTCGGCCAGTTCGTTGCGGGGGTCGATGGCGACGGGCTCGGTCCCTTTCCGGGAGCAATCGATCGCCTCGCGCACGATGCGGCGGATTTCGCCGGGTTCGAGGGGCTTGGCGAGAAAGTCGAAGGCTCCGGCCTTGACCGCCTCGATCGCGGAGCGGCTCCCGGAGGCGCGGTCGATCCCGATGACGGGGAGGAGCGGGTGGCCGCGATGGAGGGTCTTGAGCCAGTCGAATCCCTCGAAAGCCCCTCCGGAAAGGTCGCAGACGACGGCGTCGAAGGCCCGGTGCATCAGCTCGGCTTCGGCAGCCTCGATGTCGGGCACGGTGACGAGACGGACGTCGGAGGCCTGGAAGGCGTCGCGGGTGACGCGGGCGGTCTCGGGGTCGGCATCGACGACGAGGACGTTGGGGACATTGGGGAGGGCCATTGGCTGCGATCGGTCGGAAACTATCCGGCCACTGGTAAGTATCTTACCACAAGCAGCTTCGAATTCCCAGTGAATCGGCCTTGAATGCCCTCGGAAACGCTCGCGGAGAGCACTTTACGAAATTTGGCATGCAAGATGCTTAAAGGAAGATCCCAAGTCTCACCAAACCATCTGACGAGAAAAACCAATGAAAAAAATCGAAGCCATCATCAAGCCCTTCAAACTCGAAGAAGTCAAGGAAGCCCTCACCGAAGCCGGTGTCCACGGCATGACTGTCAGCGAAGTGAAGGGATTCGGTCGCCAGAAAGGCCACACCGAGATCTACCGTGGATCCGAGTACACGGTCGACTTTCTCCCCAAGGTCAAACTCGAGATCGTCGTGGAGGACGGCGATGCCGGCAAGATCGTCGACACGATCGTGAAGGCGGCCTCCACGAACAAGATCGGCGACGGAAAGGTCTTCGTCTCCGCGATCGAGGACGCCGTCCGCATCCGCACCGGTGAGCGGGGCGACGACGCGATCGCCGTCTCGGCCGAGTGAGGGATCCTCCCGGGATCTTCCCCTTTTTTGAACAAGCCCGGTTCCGCGATGCGGTGCCGGGCTTTTTCTTTTCCTCAGCCGATCACCTCGCGCTTCAGGTAGGGCACGAGGGCCTCGGGCACGCGCACGGTGCCGTCCGCCTGCTGGAAGGTCTCGAGGAGGGCGACGTAGAGACGCGGCAGGGCGGTGCCGGATCCGTTGAGGGTGTGGCAGAAGCGGTTGTTGCCATCGGCATCCTTGAACCGCAGGCGCATGCGGCGGGCCTGGTAATCGACGAAGTTCGAGCAGCTCGAGACTTCGAGATAGGCACCGTGGCCGGGCGCCCAGACCTCGATGTCGTAGGTCTTCGCGGAACTGAAGCCGAGATCGCCGGTGCAGAGCTCGATGGTGCGGTAATGCAGCCCGAGGCGCTGCAGCACGGCCTCGGCTTCGGCGGTGAGGGTCTCGAGCTGGGCGAAGGACTGGTCGGGGTGGACGATGTTGACGAGCTCGACCTTGTCGAACTGGTGCATGCGGATGAGGCCCCGGCTTTCGCGTCCCGCCGATCCCGCCTCGCGGCGGAAACACGGGGTGTAGGCGGTGACCTTGATGGGGAGATCGGACTCCTTGAGAATCATCTCGCGGTAGAGATTCGTCACGGGCACCTCGGCGGTGGGGGCGAGGAAGAAGGCGTTTTCCTCGAGGCCGTACATGTCATCCTCGAATTTCGGGAGCTGGCCCGTGCCGAACATGCAATCGCGGTTGATGATGTGGGGCGGGGCGACCTCGGTGTATCCGTGGAACTCGGTGTGGAGGTCGAGGAGGAACTGGATGAGCGCCCGCTCGAGCCTGGCGCCGACGCCGGTGAAGACGACGAATCCGCCGCTGCTGATCTTGGTGCCGGTCTCGAAGTCGAAGAGTCCGAGACGCGTGCCGATCTCGACATGGTCTTTCGGTTCGAAAGCGAAGGCCGGCTTCGTGCCCCATTCGCGCACCACGGGATTGGCGGTCTCGTCGCTGCCGACGGGACAGGCGGCGTGGGGGAGATTCGGGATCTGGAGAAGGGTGCCGGTTTGTCCGGCTTCGGCCGCGTCGGCTTCCTCGCCGATGGCCTTGATGCGCTCGCCGATGCCGCGGACGGTGCCCTCGAGTTCGCCCGAGTCCTTGCCCTCCTTCTTCATCGCTCCGATCTCCTTGGAAAGGCGGTTGCGGTCGCCCTGGAGGGTCTGTTTCTCCGTTTCGCCGGCGCGGCGTCGTTCATCGAAGGCGAGCACGTCGTCGACAAGACGCCAGGATTCGCCTCCGCGGGTCTGGAGACGGGTTTTGATTCCTTCGGGGTCTTCGCGGAGTTGACGGATGTCGAGCATGGCGCGGGGATTGTAACCCAGCACCGGGACCCGTCAACGCGGCAGGCGGTATCGCGGCAGGTCAGTAACGCTCGAGGTCGCGCAACTCTTCAACGAGCTCTCCACGCTCGGCGTTGAGGCGCATCAACTCGGAATTGGCGGAGCGCCTCTTGATGGTCGAGTCGGTGGTGGCGTAGACCGAATTCAGCTCGGCGATGCGGTCGTCGACCTCACCGAGCTTCGCGGACTTCATCCGGTAGAGGGACGACTCCATGGGATGTTTCGAGGGTGCCGCTTTGCCGGCCAGATCGCCGACCCGCTTCTGATCGCTCTCGGAAAGCCGCGCCAGGGGCAGCTCGAAGCGTTTGCCGTCGGCGGTGCGGACGAGGGTGATGCTGGTGGCGTTTTTCCCGACGATGGTGGCATCGACGGTGCGCCCGTCGAGATCGGTGAGGGTCCAGCGGACGGGGATGGTGGGTTTCGCGACGGGGAGCTGTCCCTGCACGAACGAACCCGCCGGTTTCCCCTCCCCTCCTCCTTTCGGTGCCGGCGGCGGAAGCAACCCCTCGCCACAGGAAGTGAGGAACACCGGTAGCAGGAGGCAGGCTGCCGACCGCAAGGCTCCGCTCGAGGAAATCGCCCGGATCATCGGCGGAACAAAGAACGTTTTTGGCAATGCTGCAACTAAAACGGGGGGAAATAACACTTGCGGCGGTCCCGCCCGGTCGCAACAATCCCGCCATGGTCTCCGCGCGCCTCATCCTGGGAATTCTCATCGGCATGGTCGTCCCGTCGCTGGCGGCGCAGGATTGGAATCCGGAGCTGCGCACCTTCTTTTCCCTCGACGGCATGGGGGCGGAGTTGGACGCCACGGAGGGAGCGGTGGTCCGGCAGGAGCCGCGATCCGACGCGCCGATCCTGCGCACCATCCCCGGTCCCGTGTTGCTGAGAGTGACGAACTACCTCGAGATCGGGACGGAGCGCCACTATCTCACCGCCGATGCCCGCGACCTGCTTTTCGAAGGAAAGGCCACCTATTGGGTGACGGTCCCGGGGACGGAGCGCGCGAAGTTCATCGTCGGCACGACTCCGGCGACGCTCGTGAAACGGGAGACACGCGACTTTTTCAAAACAGGCCTGCAAACCGCCGAGGTCTATGAAGAGATCGTCCCGCTCACGCCGGTGACGGAATGGGGAGAAGGCTACCGACGGGCCGAGGTGGATTTCCGCCTGCCCGTGAAGGTGGCGGCCTTCCGCGAAAAGGAGGATGGCACGTGGGAGCTGGATCTCACCGTCTACCCCGCCTTTGAATCGAATATCGACCGCATCCCCGGCCCCCTTCCCGAATCGTTCGACGATCCCTATCGCGCGCTCATCACGAGACCGGTGCAACGCGAGATCCGCGTGCGGGGCGCGTCCGGTGCCGCCGCCTGCCGGGCGCTCTTTCTCCCCGGCACGGTCTGGGCGGGGGCGTTTTCGGAAGGGCGGCTCCAATCGCTGCGGATCGGATGGCACGATCTCGAGCCTCCCTATGAAGTGTCGCGGCTTTCCCCTCCCCACATCCTCCGTGGAGAGAAACTGTCCTTCCGTTTCCTGACAAACCGCCTCCTCGCCGACCCGGCGGGGATCACGATCACCCCGGACCGCATCATCGGGGTGGACTGCACCTTCTACGATCAGATCGCCCTGCTGGGAGGTCCGAAAGGCGGGGAGTCGGAGCCGGAATTCGAGGAGTACCTGCACCGGCTCTGGAGCATCCTCGTCACGCCCGACGGCAGCGTCACCGTGGTCGCTCCCCTCCTCGACGGCCGTGGCGCGGCCGGCATGCTGGAGCTCGAAAGCCTCGGCATCGGCCCCGGTTTCGAAGACGAGCTGAAGGCCCTCGCGGCCATGGGCAAGGCCGGAGCCCCTCCGGCCGGCGATCCCGATTCACCCGGGTGGCGGGCGATCCTCGCCGAACCTCTCGGTGAGGTGCCCGCCTCGCAGCGCGGACCCGAGACCGATCGCGGATATTGATGAGCAGCCGTCGTTTCACCCTCCCGATCCTGATCTGCCTCGCGGCGGCGACCGCGGCGCGGGCGCAGGATCTCACGCAGGAGCATCGCGATGCCTTCGCGCGCTGTCGCGAGCTGCAACAAGCCGGCGACTGGGTCGCGGCGCGCGGGATTGCGAAGGAACTGGTGGCTGCCTTCGCCGCGGCCCCTCCGTCGCAGCACCGTCTCGCCTTCACCAACGAACTCGCCAATCTCGAGCAACGCCTCGGCAACTACGACGCGGCCCTGCCGGCCTACGAGGATTGCCTCGCCACCGCCCGCACCCTGCTCGGCGAACAGGCCGCGCCGGTCGCGCAGATCCAGAACAATCTCGCCGCCCTCCACCAGGTGCTCGGGAATTTCCAGGAAGCCGAATCGCTCAACCGCGCCGCCCTCGCCATCCGCGAAGGGATCGAGGGCAAAGGCGGCACCGGCACCGTGCCGGCGATGAACAATCTCGCGGGCCTGCTTTGGTGTATCGGGGATCTGGGCGGCGCTGAGGCGCTCTATCGCGAGGCTCTCGCCATCCGCACGCGCCACCTCGGTCCCGGGGCACTGGACACGGCGCGTTCGCAGGCGAACCAGCACGAGCCGGGAACCCGCCGATGGTGCGTACAGGCTGCGGAGCTGGAATGGTCAGCGCTGCATCCCAATAGACCACAATCGGGTTAGTGATAGGATTGAGGCCGGCCACGC
>JALRFZ010000613.1 GCA_023253615.1 Verrucomicrobiales bacterium
GTGGCGATGCCGATGTGTTCTCCGATCCGCAATCCCTGCACGACGATCTCGGTCTTCTGCCGTTCGTGGAGGATGATCTGCTCCTTCGCATAAACCTCGGGCTGGGTTTTGGGAAGGCGGTCTCCCATCTCCGCGACGATCCTTTGCGCCCATTCGAGACGCTGTTGGTCCGGCACGCGATAGTTCAGGGTCATGCGCGTTTCGCTCATGGCGATGGAGGCGGGACTCTCGTAGGCGATGCCGTCGATGGACTTCAACGCGAGAGCGATCAGATCCGCCGAGTAACCCTCGATGGTCGGTCCGTCCTTGCCGCGTTCGGGACTCTTCTCGTAATCATGACGCCAGATATCGCCGCTGCAGCCATGCGACATCATCGCGACAAAGCCGGTCTTGCCAGGATCGAGCTGGTCCTGGAGCCCGTTCGAAAAGAGCCCGAAGTAATCCGCGCTGATGTCCTGGTCGCCGAAGTAGTGCATCGAGAAATTCGCGAGGATCCCCAGCGGTTTTCCCTCCGCCGTCTGCACCGAGATCACCTGCAGCATCGGATCCTCGGGACCGCTCGGGCCGGTGACCTGGTCCCAGTTCGTCGCCGCGTGCATGTTCGCCCGCACCGTGGGATTGCCGAAGGGATCCTCGCGGATGAACTTCGGATGCAGCACCCAGCGTCGGATCGCGGTGTAGTCCGCCGCATCGATCTCGCCCCATCCGATCCTGGCGGGCTGCAGTTTCGCGAGTGGAGCGAGGATGGCCTCGACGAGTTTCTTCACAAGGAAGGGCGAATACACCGGATCCGCGTCGGTACCGAGGCAGCCCATGCTCGAGGGCGCGGTGTGGGTGTGCGTCGCCGAGATGAGGATGCGCTCGCGCGGGATGCCCGCCTTCTCCGCCGCGATCTCCTTCGCTTGGTCGAGGAGGTCGCGGCCCATCATGCAACTGTCGACGACGACGATGACGATCTTCTCCTTTCCATCCGAGAAGGCGAGCGAGCGCGCATTGACCGGCGTCTTGATCTTTTCGACCGAACGACTCGTCATGCCCCCGTTGACGAGGACGGGGAGCTGTTTCGGAGTCACATCGGTGATCGCGGCTCCGGCGAGGAATTCGGCGCGGGCGAGGGGAGCGGCGGCGAGAAAGAGACCGGCGAGAAGGAAGCGGTTCAGGCTCATGAAAAGAGCCTAGGGCAGGGCCGGTAATGGGGGCAAGCCCGGTTTCGCCGCGTTGGCGTGAGGGGAACCTTCACCTCCCCCCATACTCCGCCGCAATCGCCAGATACCTCGCCCGGAACTGCTCCGCCAACTCACGTCCGAGCCTGACTTGGGCGACTTTGTCGCTGTTCTTCAAGGCGGGGCCGATTTGCTGGACGACGGCTTCGTAGGAGATCGGTCCGACCTCCTCGAAGGCTGCGAGACCTTCGGCGGGGAGTCCGGCGGCGACGAGGGCTTCCCAGGCGGCGATCTGTTCCTCGTGCGGGTCCATGCAGGCGGCGCGGATGACGAAACGCAGCGGAGCGAAGAGCGATCCGGTCCACTCGGGATGATAGGTGAAGCCCTCGGCGGCACGGTAGGGATCGAAGGTGGGATCGGTCATGTGGGGGAGGTTCTCCTTCCCGTAAAAGTCGCGCCGGATCGGCGGCCGCCTCAGGGCGTGGCGGGTCGGACCTCCGGGGGAGCCGACGCGGTAGTTCCAGATTTTTTGTCCTTCGGGAGAAAGGACGAATTCGATGAAACGATGGGCGAGCTCCGGACTCGGCGCGCCGCGGAGCAAACCGATGGGATCGGCGCCGATCGAGGTGCCGCCGCGGGGCATCACGAATTCGATGCGGGATTCCCCGGTGGCGGGATCGCGATAAAGTTCGTTGTAGCTGCGCCCGTAGAAGTCGATGCACATGCCGACGGCGGCGTCGCCCATCGCGACATCGCGCGGCACCTTGGCGGACGAGTCGGTGAAGTAGCGGCTGTTCGCACTGATGCGGAGAATGAGGCGCATCGCGTCGTCCCAACCGGCGGCGACGGCGGCGTCTCCCGACAGTCCACGCTCGCGTGCGAGGGTCTGGATGCGCTCCTGCACGAGCATCTCAAAGGCCTTCGTCGTCGAGCCCGATTTCGTCGGGTCGGCGAGGGCAATGTGACCTCGATAGCGGGGATCCTCGAGATCGCTCCATTCATCAGGGGGCGTTTCGATGCCGAGGCGGGCGAGGGAATCGCGGTTGTAGCAGATGCCGAAGGCGGAGAGGACCGTCCCGACCCAGCGATACGCGGGATCGCGAAACGGTTCTCCGCTGAAAGATTGTGGCATGACGGCGTCGCTGAACCAATCGGGATGGGCCTCGGCAAGTGCGGCGGGACCGAATCGGCCACTGGCATCGCGGGCGACGAGGAGTCCCGCCGCGGCTTGGCGCTCGAAGTCGAAGGCACCGCCGCCGAAGAAGAGATCGATGCCCGCCCCGATGTCGGAGTCGAGGAAGAGCTGCCTGGCGGCCGCGGCCTGCTCTTCGGGCGTGGCGTTTTTCAAGAGGGTTGGGTCGGGCATCGAACCCTCTTGGGTGCCTTTGTCAGGGTCGAGTTTGGGATTGGTGAAGGCGTCGCGGATCGCGAGGGTGAAGGGCAGGCCGGTCCGCTCGCGCAAGAGCGTTTCGAAGCGGGTCGAATATTCGGAACGGAGGAAACGCGCGATCTCGGAGGTGCCTCCGGGCTGACGCCAATCGATCACAACCTCGCGTCCGTGCGCCGCCCGCATGTGGGTGCGGAAGGCCCTCGCGTACTCGGCCTGGATCGATTCGATGTGCGGCGTGATGATGACGAGCCGCTCGGCCTTCTCGGAAACCTTCTCCTCCTTCGGACGCAGCACAAAGGGCGCCACGAGGACCGCGGCGAGCAAGGCAAGGACGATGGAGAGGCGCGCGAGCATTTTGCGGCCCTCGGCCGCAGTAAAAGGTGAAAGGTAAAAAGTAAAAGGTCAGGAAGGGGAGACGGCGGCTCAGGGAATCAGATCCGACTCAGGATGATTTGCGGGTATTTGTGGGGCGGCCTACGGAACACGCGGAAAACACGGAAAGGTTTCTGGGTCGGAATTCTTCCATTTCCGTGTATTCGGTGTTTTCCGTAGGCATCTCAGTCTCCACCAGGCGAACCCGGCAACACCACGATATCCTCGGGCTTCGCACTCGCATAAAAGGTCGCGCCGGTGTCGCGGAGGACGCGGCGGGGGTTCAGTTCGGAAAGGTGGAGCGGGTTCTCTTGCCCGGCGGGACGCAGGGTGTATTGGGCGATCTCGCCGAGGTAGACGGAGTCTTCGAGGGTGCCGGCGATGCCGTTCTGCACCGGCGGGGTGGGGGAAAGGGAAAGGCACTCGGGGCGGATCGAGAGAGTCACGGCTTCGCCGGGCTGCGGTTTCCAATCGGGCGCGACGACGCGTCCTGCCAGATCCCCGAAAGCGGTGCGGACGTACTGGTTTTCGCCGGAGACAAAGGCGGCGGTGCCGGGGATGAGATTGGTCTCGCCGACGAAACCGGCGACGAAGGCGTTGGCGGGGCGGCGGTAGAGTTCCTC
>JALRFZ010000664.1 GCA_023253615.1 Verrucomicrobiales bacterium
CTGAAAAAGGAACTCGGGGAAATGCGGCGGAGTCGCGGGTGAGGGACAGAGGATGTGACGTACCATGATGAGGCTTTGCCACCCGACCCTCTTCGGTCGCGGTGGTGGCAGGACCCGGATTCATGGCGGTTCAACGGGCGAAGGTCTGCACCCACTCGCGTTCCTTGGCTTCGGCCGGTGGCGCGACGAGGAGATCGGCGAGGGCGTCCTCGAGTTCGTGGTAGCGGAAGCGGAAACCGAGTCCGTGGATGCGACAGGGGAGCCCACGGCGTCCGTTGAGGGCGAGGTCGGGATCGGTGTTGATCACGGGGGCGACGGCCCGCACCATCCAGGCTGGCGTCGGTAGGCCCACGGGCACTTTGAGGGTGCGGCGGAGCGTCTCCATGAATTCGGAGTTCGTGACCGGCTGCAGTCCGGTCGCATTGCAGATGCCGTGGACGGCGGGGTTGCGGATCGCTTCGAGGAAGAGGCGCATCATGTCCTCGAGATGGATCCAACTGATCCACTGGCGTCCCGATCCGATGCGGCCGCCAAAGCCGAGTTTCGCGATCCGCGCGAGAGTCGGGAGGGCCCCGCCGTCACGTCCGAGGACAAAACCGATCCGCAGGGCGGCCCAGCGCATCTCGGGACGGATCGAGCGGCCGAGCGCTTCCTCCCAGGCGACACAGACGTCGGTGGGAAATTCATCGGGGACGAAAGCCGACTCTTCGCAGATGCGGTCGCCGGCATTGCCGTAGATGGCGAGGCTGGTGGCTTGCACCCAGACCGCGGGCGGGCGGTAGGCGAGACGCAGGGCGGCCCCGAGAGCTTCGCACGAATCGACCCGCGATCGCACGATCTCCGCGCGGTTTTTCTCCGTACGTCGGCAGTCGACGGGTTTGCCGGTCAGGTTCACGAGGGCGGCGGTGCCGTCGAGGAGGACGGCCCAAGATTCCTCGACGGTCCGTCCGTCCCATCGCACCGCGCGTCCGGCGCCGCGGTAGGCGGAGGGATCGCGGGTGAGGACGACGACTTCGTAGCCCTCGTCTTCGAGCTTGCGGGCGAGGGCCCGGCCGAGGAAGCCGCTGCCTCCGGCGAGGACGACGCGACCGCTATCCGTTGTCATTCTGTCAGGAGCCGTCTTCATTTCATCAATGCCCCGATCGATTTCGCGATCTTGTCGCCCATGCGGATCGCCTGGATCGCCGATTTGGTGGGGAGGCGGTCCATCTTGGTGTAAAAGTCGCTGACGAGTTCAAAGAAGCCGAGGAGCGACTCGAGCTGTTCCTTCGCGTGGGCGTCGGCGGGATTGTCGGTGGCCCCGGCCTCGTTGGCACAGGCGCGCAGGCGCACGAGGGTGGGATCGATCTCGCGCTTTTTCCGCTCGGCGGCGATGACGCGGAAGAGCTCGTAGACATCCTGGATCGATTCGAAGTGATCGCGGCGATCGCCGGGCAGATGCACGACCTTCACGATGCCCCAGTTCTGCAGTTCCTTGAGGCTGTTGCTCACGTTCGAGCGCGCCACGCCGAGCTGCTCGCAGATCTCCTCGGCGTGGAGGGGCCGGTCGGAGAGGAAGAGAAGGGCGTGGATCTGGGCGACGGTGCGGTTGATGCCCCACTTGGTCCCCATCTCACCCCAATGGAGGATGAAATGCTGCGCGAAGGGTGGAAGATCTTTCATTTCGGATATTTCTGTCTTTACAGAAATTGAGAAACGGATTTTGGCAAGGAAAAACCTTTTCGAATAACGAAAAACCTGCGATCGGCCGGTGTTTTTCCGAACCGGTTCCGTGTGCGACTTCCGCGCCCCATGACGTTCAGGGGGCGCGGTCAAGCCATTCCTCTGCGCGGGCTATCGCCCCTTTCCCTTTCCCGAAAGGATGACGCTCTGAGAGCCGCCATTGGTGGAGGTGACGGTCAATTGGGCGGTCCGCTTGCCCTTCGCGCGGGGTCTGAAGGTGGCGCTGAGATAGGTCGAAGAGCCCGGCCCGACAGTTCCTGCCGCCGGAGCGGTGGTGCGGAATTCGCGTCGATTCCGTCCCCCGGTTCGTGCGGAGATTCCGAGGAGGGGCTGCGTGCCTTCATTGCGGATCACGATGCGCCGGCTCTTGCTCGTTTTGCCCACGGCTCTCGCCGGGAAGGGAGCGGGCTGGGTGACGGAGAGGCGCGCGACGGCCAACTCTCCCACCCCTTCGATGCGCCGGATCCGATGGTTCCCCGCGTCGGAGAAGTAGAGATTGCCCGCACGGTCGAAGACGACATCGTAGGGATTGTCGATCAGCGCATCCACGGCTGGACCGCCGTCGCCGGTGAATCCGTTGTTTCCCGCCTGTCCCGCCACGGTCGTGATGATGCCGGTCTCCGCATCGATGCGACGGATGACATGGGTGCCGAGTTCGACGAGGAAGAGATTTCCGACGGCGCCCAGGCAAAGGCTGCGCGGTTTGGATACCTGTGCCGCGACGGCAAGACCGTCGTCGCCCGAGGTGGTCGGAGTGCCGTCGCCCGCCGGAGTGGAGATCAGCCCGGTCGAGGCATCGATTCTCCGGATGCGATGATTCTGCAGATCGGCGAAAAAGATGTTTCCCTCCGCATCCGAGACGACTCCGGTCGGTTGGTTGAGATGC
>JALRFZ010000758.1 GCA_023253615.1 Verrucomicrobiales bacterium
ATGCTTGAGAGTTATTGAAAATCAACATGCCTCGCAAGCGTTTTGATGCGTCGATGCGATTTTTCTCTCGGCCGCCGGCTCCGGGACCGAGATTCGTGTTCAGTAGCCTAGGTCCCAGTCCTTCTGATAAGGCTCGCTGGGCAAAGCCTTGCCGGCGCTCGGGTCGGTGATCGGCCCCATGGTGAGGCGCTGGCCGATCTTGAGGAGGCGGAAACGCTGGCCGAGCCGCTCGCAGCACGTGGAAAACTCGTCGGGCTTCGGGTTGTCGCGCTCGAAGAGATCGTAGTGGCAGGGGACGACGAGGCTGGCGCTGACGGACTTGGCGAAGGCGGCGGCCTCGAAGCCGTTCATGCTGGCGCGGTGCGGGGTGTTGCCATCGACGCCGTTGATGGGAAGAAATGCGAGGTTCACCGACCAGCGCCGCACTTCCTTGACGAGATGGGTGTGCCAGACGGTCTCGCCGCTATGGAAGATCGCGAAGGATCCGAAGAGGATGACAAAGCCGAGATCCTTCGAGTTGCCGCGTTCATCGTGGCGGATCTTGGGATTGGCGGCGTTGATGCCGTGAAAGTCGAAGGGACCGCACTTCACGTAGGTGCCGGCATTCACCGGGATGATGGGCGGGGCGGCGGCACCGAGGATGGCATCGGCCTCTGCCGCGGCTCCGGCGGGGACGACGACCTTCAGCGTGGGGTTGGCGGCGCGAAGGGGCAGGATCGTCTCGGGATCGAGCCGGTCGGGATCGGTGTTGCTGCACACCACGAGATCGACGCCGGTGAGGAGGAGAGGGTCCACGACGCGCTCCGAGATTCGCTTGAGTTCGCCCTCCGTGCCTTCGGTCTTGCGACTGAGGGAATCGGAGAGGTAGGGATCGATGAGCACGCCATGGTCGGCCCATTTGAGGAGAAAACCACTTTGCCCCAGCCACCAGACGTGGATGGCACCGCTCACCTTGTCCGCCTCCCGGAAATCGCTGAGGAAGTCGTCGTCTTTCTGGACGGGTGTGATCATGGCTGGACGGGGCTCGCGCGGATCGGGAGACCCCGCGATCGCGAATGATGGAGCCGATTCCGCGTCCCGACAAGCACGGGAGGTGGAAATGCGGCTCGGAAAGGCCTTTTTACACAAGATTTCCGGAAATTCAAATGCGGCGAAGGGCCGATCGGGCGAAAATCCGCCCGGGCGGCTAGTTTTCGCCCGCCGCGGCGGTCTCGGCGGGAGCCTCCACCGGCACGACGGCGCGGGGCAGGGGAGCCTGCGGCAGCGTGATGACGTGGAGTTGGTTCGGAGCGAGGCCTTCCACGGTCTTCAGCGGCTCCGTGCCGGTGGGCGGGAGGACCTCGAGCCGTTCGATGGAGGTGGCACCGGCGAGCCCCAAGGTCAGGACCGGTTCGGGACCGAGCCGCCGGGTGATGGTGCGCGCGACCCAATCGCGGTCGCGGGTGCTGAGAACGATGCGGGTTCCTTCGCGTTGTCCCGGCAAGGCGAGGCGCAGCCAGGGCTCGGTGGATCCGGTCGCCTCGAGCCAGCGGACCCGGCCGTCGGCCCGGATCGAGAACAGATCCGCGGTTCCGTTTCCTTCGAGATCGCAGGAGAGCCAGGCGAGGGTCTCGTCGAGATAGCCTCCCCGGGCCGCGATGGTGACGGGGCGGAAGCCGAGGCCGCCCTGGTTCGCGTAGACCCGGTCGAGGGAAAGCGCGGGCGTGCCGAGGAGGAGATCGTCGTAGCCGTCGAGATCGAGATCGGCGGCTGCCAGAGAGAGCACCGGCTCGCCCCGCATCAGGCCGGCGGCC
This sequence comes from Verrucomicrobiales bacterium, assembly GCA_023253615.1. Taxonomy (GTDB): domain Bacteria; phylum Verrucomicrobiota; class Verrucomicrobiia; order Verrucomicrobiales; family DEV007; genus Arctic95D-9. The sequence continues at coordinate 1,794 of JALRFZ010000758.1, forward strand.
TCGGTGATGTCGGTGCCGCCCTCCGCACCGCCAAACTGGAAGAGTCGGAGCGATCCGGACTCCGGACTGCTCTTGGCGGAGGCGAGCAGCAGTTCGGGGCGGGCATCGTTGTCGATATCAAAAAAGAGCACGGCGGACACGGGCGCGTCTCCGGGGAAACCGAAGGGCCCCTCGACCGTGACGAAACGCCAGTCGCTCCAGGCCGCGGCGGGTTGCGAGAGCAGGAGCCGGTTCTTCCCCGAATCCCGGGCGAGGAAGAAATCGGGATGGCCGTCCTCGTTCAGATCGGTCGCGGCGAGATGGGTGATGCCGCGCGGCACCCAGAGCCCCAGATCCCAGGCGATCGCCTGAAAAGTGCCGGCGCTTGTCTGATGGTAGAGCTCGAGCGGCTGGTCGAGGCTGCCGACGAGGAGATCGAGGCGGCCGTCCTGATCATAATCGACCCAGGCCGCGGCAGTCGTGTCGCGGAAGGCGAGGAGACCGAGCGCGATCGTTTCGTCGGTGAAGGCCCCGGTGCCATCATTGCGGAGCAGCGAATCAGGGAGCCCGTGGCGGCGTGAGACGTAGAGATCGAGATCGCCGTCGCCATCGAAATCGCCGGGATACAGGCCGTCGCCGGGCTCTTGTCCGCTCAGGCCGTCGAGGCCGACGAGGGTGCTCCCTTCGCCGGTCTTGTAGAGGGCGGTGCCGCCCGCGGCGACGATCTCGGCCCCTTCCATTCCGTCGAAATCGCCGAGGGCGAGGGGACCGGTGAGATCGTTTTTTCCCGGCAGGAGTTGCACCGGATAGGTATCGCTCTCAGGCGCGGGACGGGTCTGGAGCCGGATCGCCTCGGGGATGTCTTCGGGTTTCACACCGAGGGCGGCGAGGGCGAGATTGAATTGCCAGCGCTCTTCCGGCGTCGATGGTCCGGCTTCGGATCCGGCCTTCATCGTGGTGACAAAAGCCTTCAGGCCGGCTTCGTCGAGCGGCGGGGCGTCGGCCGGAAAGGGCAGGGGAGCGTCGGGCAACATTGCCAGCAATGCCGGAGTCCGCGGGATGGGAGCGGACGAGGGATCTTTCGCGAGGGCGGCTTCGCGGGCGGCTCTCAATGTGGCGATGGTTTCGCCGATCGGCTTTCCGGCGTGCTGCTCGAGAAGGCGGCGGTCGAGCCGCGGGGGGCGTTTCGCGGGGATTTCCTCGGTAAAGACGGGATCGCCGAAGGGCCTCCACCCGGGAAAGGCGAGCATCAGGGCGCCGCCTACGAGGAAAGGCAGGAGAAAGGCCCCGAGGGCGATGAGGATAAGGGTCCGCTTCGACATGGGGAATCAGGAGAAATGTCGCCAACGCTCGAGCACCTCGCGCGCGGCCCCGGAGTCGATCGCCTCCGCGGCCCGGGTCAGTCCTGCGGAGAGGTCGGACACCAGCCCGGTGATGACGAGCCCCGCGGCGGCGTTGAGCAGCACGATGTCCCGTTTCGGCCCCCGTTCGCGGCCATCGAGCAGGGCGATGAGGAGCTCCGCGTTCTCCGCCGCATCACCACCCCGCAGATCCGCCACCGTGGCGGGCGCGAGGCCGAGCGAAGAGGGTTCGATGAGAGACTCGACAGGGTCGGGTGAGGCCGTCTTCCACACCTGCGTGGGCCCCACGGAAGAGAGCTCGTCCATCCCTGCGCCGGTCTCGGTCGAGCCATGGACGACCCAGGCGGTCTCGCGGCCGAGCGTCGGGAGGATGCGGGCGAACACGGGAGCGATCGCGGGATCAAAGACGCCGATCAGTTGGTATTCCGGCCGCGCCGGATTCAGGAGGGGGCCGAGGAGGTTGAACAGGGTGCGTTTGCCTTGTTCGCCCAGCAGTTTCCTTGCGGGGGCGACGGCTTTGAAAGCGGGATGATAGAGCGGGGCGAAGAGGAAACCGGCCCCGACCTCGGCGAGGCAGCGGCCGAAATCCTCCGGCGGCAGATCGATGCGGATGCCGAGGGCCTCGAGGGCATCGGCCCCCCCGCTCTTCGAGGTGATGCCGCGGTTGCCGTGTTTCACGACCGCGACACCGCAGGCGGCGAGGGGAAAGACGGCCGTGGTGGAAACATTGAAGAGGTGCAGTTTGTCGCCCCCCGTGCCGCAGACATCGAGGAGGGGCTTGCCGATGGCGGTCCGATCGAGGGAGGGGACCACGGCCCGGCCGAGGAAGGCGGTGGCGAGCGATGCGATTTCCCCCGGCGTCTCCCCACGATCGGCGAAGGCCGAGAGGAAGGCGGCTTTCTCCTCCGTGGCGACCGACTCGTCGAGGAGTGCGGCGGCTGCGGCGGAGAGTTGATCGGGCGAGAGTTCTCCCTGTCGGAGGGCGGTGATGAGATCCTGCATGGGCACGAGAGTCAACACCGTCGCTTCACGGTTGCCAACGCGCAACTTTTGCCCGAAACTCATTTCATCACGAGCCGGCGGTTTGATCCGGCATCCCGGATGGGAAACGAGGATCCAGCGGCAAAATCACTCAAAGGCAGTCTGATCCTGGCCGATCCGAGTCTGCGTGAGCCGACTTTTTTCCGCAGCGTGCTCCTCCTCACCGAGCACAGCCGCGAGAGTGGTGCTTTCGGCTATATCCTCAACCGGCCCCTCGGGAAGAAGGTGGGGGAACTCCTCGGCGCCGACGTGCTGCCCGGGGAGGTCCGCAAACGGCTCGCCGACATTCCCGTATTCATGGGCGGTCCGGTGAGCACGGAGCATCTCACCTTTTCGGCGCTCGGCTGGTCGGAGGAGGATGGAAAGCTGCAATACGCGACCCATCTTTCCGCACAGGAAGCCGTGATGCACCAGATGGAGGGTTTCCAGATCCGCGCCTTTGTGGGCTATTCCGGCTGGTCGGAAGGGCAGCTCGAGGACGAATTCGAACACAAGGCTTGGATCGTGCATCGTCCCGAGCGCGTGGTGATCGATCCCGGCGCCACCGACCATCTCTGGAAAAACCTTCTCCGCGATCTGAGTCCCTGGCACAAACTCGTCGCCGATGAACCCGACAATCTCTGGTTGAATTGAGGCGCTCGCAGTCGGGGTGCCGGGATCAGAAGACCTCGAGAATGAGGACCTCGGGATCGTGAAGAATCGAGCCGGAAACCTGGCCCAGCAGTCTCACCGCGAGTGGCGAGGCGGGGCCGAGCACGGTGACCCGGCCGCCATCCGCCGATGCGAGGACGATGCCGCCTCCGGCCGGGGCGAGGAGGTAATGGTGGATTTCGTCATCTTGCTCGGTCTCGACGAAGGCGCCGACGGCGATGGCATCGTCGAGATCGAAAGCGGGGAAATCGAAGTTTTCCACCGCATGAAGCGCGCGGGCGAGCTCGTCGGCCTGCTCGGCCTGGCCCACTGCCAGATACGATGCCTCGAGGCCCCGGGTATCATACTTGTTTTCCGCTTTCGTGTCGGCACCCGTTGCGGCTTCCCGGGCTCCGGAGAGAGCGGCGAGGGCACGTTCGTAGCGGAGACGGAGTTCGCGAATGAGGGCGGAGACGAGATAAGCTTTGTCCATGGAGGAGTTGGGAAAGGGAGAGATCGGGGGAAGGGGATATTTTACGTAGGCGGATCGCCGAATTCCAGAATTTCTCCCGGATCGGTGTTCCGGGAGGAGTGGTGCGGGCAACGCCGTTCCGAGCGAATGAGAAAGATCGTGACGACCACTGGGGCCGTTGCTCGTAGCGGGGGGATCACCCTCCCATCACCTCCTTCTGCAAATCGCGCAGCACCCGCAGATCACCCCAGTCCGCGCCCCGCATCCGGCGTGCCCCGCTCTTGCGTTTCTCCCCGAAACGCT
>JALRFZ010000048.1 GCA_023253615.1 Verrucomicrobiales bacterium
TGCGGCAGCGTTTCGGGGAGAAGCGCAAGAGCGGGGCACGCCGGATGCGGGGCGCGGACTGGGGTGATCTGCGGGTGCTGCGCGATTTGCAGAAGGAGGTGATGGGAGGGTCCTGATTTCCGCCATGACGAGTGGCTTGCCGGAGAGTCCGCCGCTCCGGTAGACTCGCGGCATGAACCGCCTCCTTGTCTTCGCGTTTTTTCTCGCCTGTTGGATTTCCGACCCGGCGCAAGCCGGCTCCCTGCGAGCCGGAGCCGACGTCACCGACATCACTCCGCTGCCCTCGCATTATCCCATCTCGACAGCCGGATCGATGGCCGCTTCCTTCCTCGACGGCACCGAGGAGCGGATCCATTGCCGCACCCTCATGCTCGGCGACGAGAAGACCCTCGTCAGTTTCACCCTCGTCGATTCCTGCCTGATTCCGCGTGAACTTGCGGACTCGGCGAAGCGGATCGCCTCGGAAAAGACCGGGATCCCCGCGGAGCATTTCACCATTGCTGCGACCCACACGCATTCCGCACCTACGGCGACGCCGGCCTTCCAGTCGAATCCCTCGGTCTCCTATCAGATCTACCTGGCAGAGCGCATCGCCGATTCCATCGCCTCGGCATTTGCGAAACTCGAGCCCGCCGAGGCCGGCTGGGCGGTCGGGGAAAACCGCGACCAGGTCTTCAACCGCCGCTGGTTCGTCAACGAACCCTACGCCAATCCCTTCGGCGACATGACCGACGAGGTTCGCATGAATCCCGGCTATGACATGGGCGGCGGCAAGGTCTCGAAGCCGGCCGGACCGGTTGATCCGACGATTCCCCTCCTCGCGGTGCGATCCTCACAAGGCGACAAAAAGCCCCTCGGCCTCCTCGCCAACTACGCCCTCCACTACGTCGGCAATCCTTCGCGCACCGCGGATGGCAAGGCCCAGCTCTCGGGCGATTACTTCGACCGTTTTGCGAAGGTCATGGCGGAAAAGGTCGCGCCGGGTCGTGATGACTACGTCGCCATTCTCTCGAACGGCACCAGCGGGGACATCAACAACGTCAACTTCGCCGGTCCGGCGCCGGAGAAAAAGTACGAGCCCGGTGAACGGATGATGGAGGTCGCGAAGTCCGTTGCGGATTCGGCCTACGCCGCCCTTGCGACGATCGAATACCAGACCGATTTTCCCATCGCCGTTGTTGCCAGGGAACTCGACCTCGGCGTGCGAAAACCCGACGCGACCGATCTCGCCCGCGCCCACGAGATCCTGAGCAGCCCGGAGCAGCTCATCAACGGCAACCTCAAACCGGTCGAGGCCATCTATGCCCGCGAGACCCTGCAGATGCGTGAATACCCCGACACCGTGCCAGTGAGGTTGCAAGCCTATCGCCTCGGCGACCTCTGCATCCTCACGACGCCCTGCGAGACCTTCGTCGAGATCGGGCTCGAGCTGAAGCAGCTCAGTCCCTTCGGCACGAACATGGTCATCGAACTGGCGAACGGCTACAACGGCTATCTGCCCACACCGCAGCAACACGGCTGGGGCGGCTACGAGACCTGGCGGGCGAAGTCGAGCTATCTCGAAGTCGATGCCTCGGTGAAGGTCGTCGCGGCCTTCAAGGAGTTGTTCGGGGAGTTGGATTGAGGAAAGTTGGTCCGGGACTCGACACGCTCTTGGAAATTCGTCATGCTCGCCCCGAATCAAACGAGGCGATGAGTGATCCGCGAGACCCGACCAAAACGGCAGGAAAACGACCGCTGTTTCTCTTGCTAGCCGGGTTTCTCGCCGGCACGGCGATGGGCGTCGCGCTCGACGGAGCCTGGCTTTCGCGAAGCGCGACTCCTGATTCCAAGGTATCCGCCGACGAAAACGTGATCACGTTCAAGGGAAAGACCACGCCGGGGGACTCTTCCTCCGCGATGTTGACGAAGCTGCTTGAATCGTCGGAATCGACAAGCCTCGAGCGTTCCCGTGAAATGCTCGCCCTGGTCGATGGTCTCGAACCCGGCGAGTTGGAGACGCGGATCAACGAATTTTTCGCACGAAGAAAGGGCAACGAGGGCTATGTCCTGATCGGCAATCTCTACTCCCGCTGGGTGGAAACCGACCGTGAAGGCGCCCTCAACCACGCCCGGAGCCTCGAGGGGAAAGACCGGAAAACCGCGCTTTCCTCGGTGCTGCAAGCCTGGGCCGGGAAGGAGCCCCGCGAGGTGCTCGCATGGGTGAAAGAACACGGAGTCAGCGTCGAGGGCCGCGGAGCCGTCTACACGGCCCTGCGGACCATGGCCGTGACGAACCCGGAGGAAGCGATCGCCGCGGCCGAAAGCGGCGGCTACGCCCTGATGGGGGGGATGAACCCAAGTTTCATTTACAGCATCTGGGCGGAGACGGATCCTCGGGCCGCGGCCACCCACGCCCTTTTGATATCGAAATCGACGGACCGAAAGAATGCTTTGAGCAGTCTGGCATCGCAGTGGGCGGCGCAGGATCCGACGGTCGCGTGGAATTGGGCCAATGGCCTCGAGCGCATCGCCGATCGCAACGCCGCCGTGAGCGGTCTCATCGGGCAGATTGCCGGGAACAGCAATTCCACCGAGGCGATCGCCTTCCTCGAAAAGATGCCACCGGGAAAGGGCCGCGAGGAAGCTTTGGGACGCATCGCCTCGAATCTGGCTCAGTTTGATCCGAAAATGGCTTTCGATTTAATACAGGCCCGGTCTGCCAGCGGCAATCGGGAACAGGCCTATTCCGGCGTGTTCTATCAGTGGGCCCAGCACGATCCGGAAACCGCCTTCAGAACTGCTTTTGAAGAGCTCGATCCAGGCAGCGCACGCAAGTCGGCAATCCAATATTCACTGGACGGAATCGCGAAGCGCGATCCCGAGCGGGCCGCGAGTCTTTTCGATACGCTTGACGACGACACCAAAAGCGGTGTCGTATACTCTCTCGCTCGGGCTCTGGCGGAGTCGTCCCATGACCTCGCCATGGCCTGGGCCGAAGCCCTGCCCAATGGCGAAACCAAGGAGAATGCCTACTCGAATATCTTCTCCTTATGGGCGGAAAACGATCCCGAAGCCGCATTGGGCCGCGGATTGGGAATCGAAAACAAGAGTCTGCGGCACCGCAGCCTCTCCAGTGTGCTTGGCAACTGGGCGCAAAACGATCCGGTGGAAGCAATGACCTGGGCGGTGAAAAATCTAGGCACGGAAGACCAGGAATCGATCATCCCCGGACAACTGTTACGCAACTGGACCCGCCATGACATTGAATCGGCAGCCGACTGGGTCGCCGCCCTTCCCGAAGGGAATTTGCGCGAAAAGAGCGTGCCGACTTTGGTGTCAACTTGGGCGGACCGGGATCTTATCGCCGCAGGTGAATGGCTCAAGACCATACCCAAGGGAAGGGTCCGCGACCTTGCGGCGGAACGTTACGCCGGGAGGGTTTTCAGCACCGACCCGGAAGCCGCCCTTGCCTGGGCCGAGTCGATCGGTGCCGAAGCCATGCGCGTCGCCCAAGTCGGTGCCCTCGCCGGGCGCTACCTCAAACACGAACCGGAAAAAGCGAAACGCTGGATCGCCAACAGTTCGCTGCCGCCGGAGAGGCAGGCGGAGTTGCTGAAGGCGGCGGCGCAAAACTGACCTGGTTCCGCCAGGACTACTTTTCGACCAAATCCCGCAATCTCCCCGTCGTCTCCTCGCGCCCGATTTTTCCGGCGGCGACGTCGAGGGTGAGAGTTTCCCAGGCATCGACATCGAGCGTGCCCGGCTCGAAGATGCCGTTCTGACGGAGAAAGACCAGACAGGTGGCGAGGGCAACCCGCTTGTTTCCATCGACGAAGGGATGGTTCGAGCACAGATAGAACAGGTAGGCCGCCGCCACTTCGACCGGATCCTTGATGAGCGGTTCCCCCATGATCGTGGCCTGTGGAGCCGCCACGGCTGATTCCAGCAACTCAATCGAGCGCAGTCCATCGCCGCCGCCGTGAGCCGCGAGCACCTGACGATGAATCGCCTTCACCGCCTCTACCGTGGGATGTCTCATGAAAGCCGCCGGAAGAGTTCGCTGTTCCGGGAGATGATTTCCGCAGCCGCGTCAGCGGCTTCATCAGGCTCGATCCATTCCCGATCCACCGCCGTGATCGTGATCGTCCCGCCGGAATGGACCTCCACATTGACCTGATCCCCCTCCTTGAGCCGGGCGAGCTGGAGCAGGGCGCTGTCGAAGATCAGTCCGCGGGAGTTGCCGATTTTGGTGATGGTTTTGATCATGGTAATACAATGTATGACGCCACG
>JALRFZ010000125.1 GCA_023253615.1 Verrucomicrobiales bacterium
AGACGGCCCACGAGATCCTCTTTCCAAAGGCGGCAAGGGCCGGGTGATATCGGCTAAACTGTTACCCATTGGAACGCCGACGGTTATCGCCTGCCGACCGAAGCGGAATGGGAAAAGGCCGCAAGAGGCGGGGTCTCGGGAAAGCGTTATCCCTGGGGGACCGACACGATCAGTCACGCCCAGGCGAACTACAAGGCGACGGGTACGTCTTTTGGAAATCAGAGCGGCAACGCCGGAAACCATCCGACCTACGCAACAGGAAGCGTGCCCAATACCAACCCGGTAACCGCATTCGCAGCGAACGGATATGCTTTATATGGCATGGCGGGAAACGTGTGGGAATGGTGTTGGGACTGGTATGACGTGAGCTACACGAATGGAGTGACTGATCCTGTCGGCCCCGAGAGCGGCACCAACCGGATCCTGAGAGGTGGCGGTTGGTTCAACGAACCGGAGTATGTGCGATGCGCCTATCGTGGAAAGGCCACGCCGATCACCCGCTTCAGCGGCTATGGATTCCGATCTGCGAAGGGCCTTTGGGGCGCTCCCACCTCCGCCGACGTGGTGATCGATACGCGCATCGCTCCGACGGTCGGGTCGCCCTCAGCCGCCTCCCTCACCGCCAACGGCGCGACCCTGGGTGGAGAAGTCACCTCGGATGGTGGTGCCGCGATCTCCGAGCGTGGATTTGTCCATGCTGTCACCTCGGCGAACAACGATCCGGTGATCGGCGGGCCCGGGGTGATCAAGGTCGTCGTCGCCGGCGGCACCGGACCTTTCAGCACGGTGGTTTCGGGACTCGGTAATGCGGTCGCCCACACCTTCAAGGCTTATGCCATGAATGAAAAAGGTGTGGCCTACTCGTCGCCGGTTTCCTTCGTTCCCCTGGGCAACAATGCGGACCTAAGTTCCTTGACGATCAGCGACGGCACGCTCTCCCCGGGATTCGCCGCAAATATCCTGGCCTACAACGTTACGGTGGGTAGCGAAGTCGGGTCATTTTTCGTCACCCCCACGGTCGCGGAGAGCGGCGCGACGTTGAAGGTCAACGGAACTTCGCTTGTGAGCGGGAACAGCAGCTCCCCAGCGACACTCAATGTCGGCTCGAATTCCATTCTCGTCCAAGTGACCGCGCAGAACGGTTCGGACGTGAAAACCTATACCTTGAACGTCTTCCGCCCGGGCCCCCCGAAACTGACCGGCACCACCCTCACTTCCTTCTCCGGCAACGACGCGGTCCTCGGGGCGACGGTGAGCGAATCCGCCAGCGGCACGGTCACGTCGCGCGGCTTCGTCCTCGCGACGGCCAGTCTGCCCACGGTTGGAAGCGCCACTTCGTTCACGGCGTCCACCGGGGGCTTGGGGAGCTTCAGCGTCACGGCTTCGGGACTGTCCTCCGGCGTCCGCTACTTCGCCCGCCCTTTTGCGGAGAATCAGGATGGCATCGGCTACGGCAACGAGGTGAGCTTCACCACCGACACGCCGGTGAACCTCGGTGTCGGCGGAGTCGGACAAGTCGCGAACCGCGAGATCCAAGCCGGCGAGATCCAGCGTTTCCAACTGACGCTCGATTCCGCGAAGGCACTTGAGCTGCTTCTCAGCGGAGCAGGCAGCGGATTGCAGGTCCGTCTCCGGAATGCCTCCGGTGTGGTTCTCGAGACTTCCGTGAGTGGCGGGATCTCCCGCAAGGTCCTTTCGGGATCCTACACCGTTGAAATCGAGAACACCTCTGGCGAACCCAAAACCTACACGTTCGATCTCGATGCCAGCAACACCATTTCCGTGACTCCGGTGGTCACCCTGTCGCCCACTTCCCTGATCTCGAAAAAGCTCAAGCCCGTTTCCAGCACCGCGACGATCCGCAATGCGGGCGAGTTCCCTGACAAACTGAGGGTGACTGCCACGCCAGGCAGCCGCGACTTCATCGTGAGTTATTCGAACGGGGGCAACATCACGGCCGCTGTCGTGGCCGGAATCCACGAAACAGGGACTCTTGAGTCCGTCGACCCGGGATCCGTCGTAAGAATCTCGGTGACTCCGAATCGCAAAACGCTGAACAAAAAGGGGAAAATCATCCGGAAGACCTTCACCATCCAGATGACCGTCGCCTCGCAGTTGATGACTACCAACTCCTCCGCAGGAAGCGTTCGAATCTCGACAAAGTGATCGTGATCAGACGGCATTCCCGATGGTCAAGCATCCCTTGCAGAGCCCTCGTCCGATTTCGCTTGCGCGGCCATTGATTGAATCCAAACTAGAAACGCTTTGAACTCTCCCCTCGCCAAAGGCCTCGCGTTGTTCGCCGGAGTGCATCTCCTCGGCGGACATTGGCTGGCTTTGCAGATGGTCGCCTGGATGGGGATGTTCGCGGCGAACTCCCAGCAGGGCGATCTCGCCGGGGCGCTTGAGAAAACCTTCGACGGCAAACACCCCTGTCCGCTCTGCGCGGCGGTCGAGGCGGGCCAGCAGAAGGAAAAAGAGCAGCAGCAGAAGCAGCTTGTCGACAACGTCAATAAGGTGAACGCCGTGTTGGTCGTCGCGATGGAGCTCCCGGGCCAGGTCGGCTCGACTCTCGTCTACGCGGTACCCTCCGAGTCGGCCGAGACGTCCGGGATCCGCCCTCCCTCGCCGCCCCCGTGGCTGGTTTGATCGGGCGCAGTTCCTGCCGCACACGGCCCTCGGCCGCTTGAACCCGTGCATTCCGTGGTCCTTTCGACCGCGCCGCCCCGATCTCAGCGATCCGCCACGCACCGCGGATTCTTGGCTTGAGCCGACCTTTGCAGGTCTCTCGTCTCGCGTAGTGTCGTCCCACTCCATGATCCCCTCAGCCCGGGTCTGTCCTGGTGCCTCTTCCCTTGATTCTTCATGTCCATGAATCCCATCCGAACTCTTCTCAACCTCGCTCTCTTGTTATCCGCGACCGCGGTCCTGGCCGACCATCCGACGCTCAGCCTCGAAGATGGCAGCCCCGGACCGATCACGACCATTTCCGCGGTGACCCTGTCCGAAGGCGCCTTGAGCGTGGCGCAGGTGAACCAGTTCATTTTCTTCGACGGGTTGTCCGACGCCGAACTGCTCGCGTATGCGGACCGGCCGGATCACGTGCACAGCACCGATCGTGTCATCAGTTCCTCACTCAATGCAGCCTACGGGATGAGCGATGACTTCACGCTCGGTTTCTCGTTGCCGTTCCTCTGGAGAACGAACCTCCGCGAGGCCGTCGAGGAGCGTGTGGGAGTGAAGGGAGTCCAGTCCAACCCGGCGCCGACTCCGAAACACGGCGGTATTTCCCATGAAGGAGGCGGACACGGAAATACCCCGACCCGAACCGTCGTCGAAAATGTCGGCGATTCCGACGGTCTTGGCGACGCCACGATGTATGGGCAATACCGGTTTCTCCACGACGAGGAAGCCGATCTCCACGTCTCGGCGATCACCGGGATGAAAATGCCGACGGGCGACACGAATGTGCGGGCCAACGAGGGTTACCTGCTCGCCGCCCACCACCAACCCGGGTCCGGTTCGTGGGATCCGATGCTGGGCCTCGCCTTGACCCAGGGGATGGGACGCTGGTCCTTCGATGCCAGCGCGCTTTACATTTTCGCGAACGACGGGGTCCGCGACTCGAATCTCGGCGATGTCTTCAACTACAACGCCGCCGTTTCCTATCGCCTCCTCGGCGCCCACGAGGAAGGCGTGGCTCATCAGGAAGGCGTCGCCCACGAGCATCCCACCACTCTCGACCTCATCCTCGAGGCGAACGGCGACTTCCGCGAGGAGGTCGTCGAAAACGGCCTCGTTGATACCAACACCGGCGGAAACCTCGTCTTCCTTTCGGGTGGCACCCGCCTCGCCTGGGGACACAGCTGGGCCGCGACTCTTTCGGTTGGAGCTCCGGTGTTGGAAGACCTCAACGGCATCCAGAGCGAACCGGTGATGCGCCTGCTCTTCGGCGTCTCGAAGGCGTTTTGAACGTTTGTCAGGATTTTCATGAAACCACTTTCCGCCCCAATCCTTCTCCTTGCCGCGATCCTTGCCGCGGCCTCGGCTCCCCTTGCGTTGAAGGCGCAGGAATACGAGAGCTTCGAGGCGCGCCAGTGTCATCCCCTTGATTTGACCGGTTCGGTCCTGCTGGCGGTGAATTCGCCGAAGGGTTCGCTTGCGGTCTTCGATCTCATCGCGGGAGTGCCCGTCTTCCGCACGGAGATCCCGGTCGGAGTCGAGCCGGTCTCGGTGAGGGCGCGCAGTGCGACAGAGGCCTGGGTGGTGAACGAGGTCTCCGACTCAATCTCGATCGTCGATCTCGAAGACGGGCTCGTGCAGGCGACCCTCCAGACTTCCGACGAACCCTCGGACGTGATTTTTATCGACAACTTCGCCGTGGTGAGCTGCGCCCGGTCGAACCTGCTCCGTGTCCTCAACGCCACTTCCCACGCGGAGGTGACAACGATTCCGCTGATGGGAAATTATCCGACCTCGCTCGCGTTGAGCCCCGACGGATCAAAGCTCTACGTCAGCTTTCTGCTTTCCGGAAACGGCACGACGACGCTCGCACCCGACCGTGCGCCGGCCCAGCCACTCCCTGGCAATCCCGCCCTTCCCGCGCCACCCGACACCGGCAAAATCGTCTCCGCCGATCATCCGGGGATCCCTTACAAAGTGCTCGACCACGACATCGCCGTCATCGATACCGCCACCTGGACGATCGATGCCTACCTGGGTGGAGCAGGCACGGTGCTGCACCATCTTTCCGTCCATCCCACGAGCGGTGAGCTCTTCGTGCTCAATACCGACGCCCGGAATCTCGTGCGTTTCGAGCCGGAGCTGCGCGGCCATATCGTCGACCACCGCATCACCCGCTTTGCGGCCGATGGCGCATCGAGCGCGGCCTACGACCTCAACGCGGGTTTCGACTATTCCATCCTCCCCAATCCCGCGGCCCAGGCGATCGCCCTTGCGGAGCCGACCGGACTCGCCTTTGCCGGTGCGAACGAAGCCTGGGTCGCCGCCTTCGGCAGCGACCGCGTCGCCCGGGTGAATCTCGCGAGCGGCGCGGTGCTCGAGCGGATCGATCTGCGCCTGCCCGGAGAAACGTCGGCCGAAATGCGCGGTCCACGGGCCCTCGCCTTGAATGAAGCGCAGGGCAAACTCTACGTGCTCAACAAGATCTCGAACACTCTGGCGGTCGTCGCGACCGGGACCGGCACGGTCGAGTCCGAGTTGGAACTGGGGCTTTTCGATCCCATCCCGGCGGAGGTGAAGGAGGGCCGCGGGTATCTCTTCGACGCGCGTCTTTCGGGGAACGGCACCCTCTCCTGCGCGACCTGTCACGTCGATGCCGACCGCGACGGCATCGCCTGGGATCTCGGCGTGCCTTCGGGCGTCATGACGGTGCAGACCGGCAAGAATCTCGCCAATGACCACACCGATACCCTCGTCGCGCGGCCCATGCATCCCATGAAAGGCCCCATGGTCACCCAAACGATGCGAAATCTGGAAGGCGGCGCTCCCTTCCACTGGCGCGGCGACCGGCCCACGCTCGCCGATTTCAATGTGACCTTTGTCGATCTGTTAGGCGGCGAGGCGCTCGACTCCGGCGATTTTGCCGCGCTGGAAGCTTACTTGATGAGCCTGCGGCACCACCCGAACCCTTATCGGAAACTCGACGATTCCCTGCCGACCTCGATCCGCGGGGGCAACCCGGCCGCCGGCGAGGCGGCTTTCAACCTCTCCGCCAACCACTGCGGACTCTGCCACGCCGGTCCCCGTGGCAGCGACAACAACATCGACGACCTCCGCCTCACCGACACGCGCGACCCGGTGAAGAATCCACCGTTGCAAACGACCTACCAGCGCTTCGGTTTCGATGGTGCTCCCGGCGGCGTCAACGTGACCGGCTATGGCATGAACCGCAACGGTACCGGCAGCCGCCTGCCCACGGTCCATTTCTACGAACTCGAAACCCTGAACGCGGCAGACCGGAAGAATGTCGCCGCTTTCGTCCTCGCCTTCGGCACCGGCACCCACGGGGCCGTCGGGCAAAGCCGCACGGTCACGAGTGCCAACCGCGGGCAAACCGCCCTCCTCGAGGATCTCACCGTCCTCGAAGCTCAGGCGGACGCGGAGACGATCGACCTCGTCGTCGAGGGGATCGCCGGGGCGGCGTCCGTCTCCCGCCGTTTCGACCCGGCCCAGAACCTCTACGTCGATGGAGTCAATCCCGGCCTCGCCCGCAGTGCCCTCGTCTCTGCCCTGGGGGCGGATGAAGCCGTCACCTTCACCGCCCTGCGGCGGGGCCAGGCCGTCCATCGGCTCGGCAACTGAACTCTTTTCCGTGAAACCAAATCCTAACAAAACCATAACAAAACTGAACCCATGAAAAAAACATCACTGCTCACGGGCCTGTTCGGCCTCTTCACCCTCGCCACGGCCGGAGCGGCCACGGTCTCGCCGACCGACCCTTCTCCGAATGCCTACGATCCCGTCACCTTCGAACCTCTCGACGGCGGCGTCGGTTATGCCTGGACCGTGTCGATGAGCGGCAAGGACAACGCCAGCGTCGAAGGTCTCGTCGGAGCGTGGAGCTGGGATGAGGATTCCTTCCCCGCGACCGCGAAGGGCTGGACCCACACCTCGAACTGGATTGCCCTCAAGCTGAACAAAGCCAGCAAGGTGACGATCCGCCTTTTCCGCAAGCTCAACGTCTCCGATGGCCAAGGAGGCGTGGGCGGCAACATTCTCTTCCCCGCCTTCACCGTTTACAAAAACTGGGACGGTGACGGAGGCGACGACCATACCTACAACAACCGCGGCAACGTCGTCTGGGCGGAGGACCTCTCCTACCTCACCCACGTCGAGAACAACGGCAGCGCCACGAGCGTCGAACTCACCCTCGAACTGGCTGCCGGTGAATACTCTCTCGCGGTAGGCGGAAACTCGCCCAGCACGAACCGCGAGCCCTTCCAAGGCTACGGACTGACGATCACGACCGAGCCACTGCCTGGTCCCTCCTTCAACATTACCCAAGGCACCCGCATCAAGACGGAAGGATCTTCGCAGGAACTCTCGGGCAAAGTCGCCCAGGTGGAAAAGGCGAAATGGATCCGCGTCACCCACGGTGGGCGCACCCGCATCGTGAAGTTCAAGAAAGACACCTGGTCCACCCGGATCGACAATCTCTCCCCGGGCCGCAACGTCGTGTGGTTGAAGCTGGAAACCACTGATGGCAAGATCGCGGATCGCAAGCGTGTCACCATCCAACGTCACTCCCGCGTGACCGCTACCTCGCCGCGGGGAGGGTCCGGATCGTGATCCGCACGACCGCTCCGAGATGTCATTCCTCGAACCTACCGAACCCCTTTTGGTATGAAATGTTCCCGTTGTGAATCTTCAGCAAGGGGGTGGGTCACACTGGTGCTTGCCGGAGCGGTCTTTCTTTTTCCATCGACGGGTCCGGGGCACGATACCCCGGCCCGTACGGTGAAACACGGCACGCCGGTGAAACCACCGGCAACGCCCCAGCCCACCGCCAGCGTCATCCCCGCCGATCCCGTGCCCAACACGGAAGATCCCGCCACCGGGGCTCCCCTCGACGGAGGGATCCGCTACGCCTGGGCCGTCAATCTCGCGGGCAATACCTCGGCGTCCTTTGAAGGCGCCACCGGCGCCTGGGGTTGGGATGAAGATGGTGAAGAAGGCACCACCCTCGGACGCACCGAAGCCGCCACCTGGGTCGCTCTCGACCTCAAGAGTCCGAGCCGCCTCACCGTCCGAGTCGAACGCAAGGCGCAAGTCACCGATAGGAACGCCCTCTTTCCTGGGGAAACGGCTGGGTCGAACCTGCGCCCCGCATTCACCCTCTACCGCGGGTGGGACCACGACGGGGGCGATCAGGCCACCTTCTCCAACCGCGGCAACGTCGTCTGGGCGGAGGACATCGAGTACCTCGATCATGCCGAATCCAGCGGCGACCTCGCGGAGAAGACCCTCGTCCTCCCGGCAGGGCCCTATTCCCTCGTGCTCGGGGGCCATTCCGATCTTGTCCCGCCGGAGTCCCGGCAAGGATTCGGAGCCAGGCTCACCTCGGTCTCACTCGAAAAGGCCCCGGTCTTGAAATACACCGGTGGCAAAAACCAGATCACGGGCAAGCCCGGCCTCAAGCTCTCAGGACGTGCCGGAGCCCCCGGAGAGATCACCGCTCTGCGCGTTTACTTTCACGGAAAAACCCGCGTCATTCCGGTGAAGAGTTCATCCTCCTGGACTGTCGCGATCAAGGGTCTCGAATTCGGCAAGAACACCGTCTGGATCACGCCGGTATCGAAGTACGGGACGATCTTTCCAGGGCAGCGGGTGAAGATCACGAGGAAGTGAGCAGCGGGATTTTTTCTTTACCTCGTGCGTTGATCTTCTAGGATCGCGGTGTCCGATGATCACCGCCTTCAACCGGAGACAAACCCTCCTCGCGCTGCTGAACTTCCTCGTCGGAGCCGCGGCTGCCGTTGCGGCATTTTTCTTTTTCCGGTTCGCGGCGGTCATGGCGATCAAGGGTTTCGGCGTTTCGTCCTCTCCCGATTTGCCCGCCTGGATCGCGTGGACCTGTCTCATCCTGGTCATCGTCTTCGGGATCCTCGAGCATCGTCGCGGCGGGGGCCATGCGGAGTTTCACGAAACGGATCTGTTTCCCGGCTTCGATCTCTCCAGCGGATCGGGCTATTGGGCGAATGTCAGGGTGCAGGAGGTGACCGCGCCCGCCTATTTTCTTTCCCAGATCTTTCTCGCGGCTCCGCTCCAGATTCTCCGGGGCATCGGGCGACTGCGCTCCCGCCTCCCGGAATCCCTCGATCTCGAGCAACGCCTCGCCTCGCTCCTCGAGACGGTGAACGCCAATCCCGCGTGGCATCCCTTGCGGACCTACACCGACCGCGCCGAAGAGATCGGCTGCCTCGTGCGCATGGAAAAAATCCAGTTCAGCCCCCGGAAGGGCTCGGTAAGACGTCTCTGATTCATGGAATTCAACTTCAGCTGGAAACGCGTCGCCTTTCTGCTCGTCTTCCTCGTCATCTTTGCCCTGATGGGTGGGTTCACGCCGCCCTTCCAAGGCCAGGAGGTCGAAATGTTGTCCCGGAGGGCGACCCGCGCGTGGATCACCTGCATCCTGATGTTCGTCACCGGCGCGGCGATGACCACGGTCGTCGACCACTGGGTGGGGATGATGCCGCCCTCGAATTGGCGACCACTCTACATGATCCTCGGCATCCTCCTGATGGTCGTCGCGACGGTCTGGTATCGTGCCATGCTCGCTGGTTGGGCGCAGCAGACACCGGCTTGAGATCGAGCCCGCGGGCCGTCAACCAAAACGGCTCGGCACGAAGACCCAGCTCATCCCTGCGGCGATGGCGGCCTCGATGCCGGGTTTGCCGTCTTCGAAGACGAGGCATTCGGCTGGATCCACCCCCATGCGCTCGGCGGCGAGGAGAAACATGTCCGGCGCCGGCTTGCCGCGTTTGACGTCCGCCGGTGTGATGACGATGTCGAAAAGCGGAGCGAGACCTGCTACTTCCAGCGAGGGTGCGACGAGCGAGAGATCACTGCCCGAGGCGACGGAGATCCTTTTCCCCTCCTCGTGATAACGCTTCGCCAGCGCCGCCACCGCCGGCACCGGAGCGAGATCGGCAAGATGTCGCGAATACCATTCCGCCTTGAATTCGTGGATCGAATCGGGATCGAGCGAGACCCCGTAGCGCGCGTTCAGTTCCATCACCGTGACCCGGTCCGGCACGCCGGCGTTGGCGTAGAACTCATCCTCGGACCAGTGCCAGGGGGCGTCGTGATGGACGAAACTGGCCGACCAGGCACGGAAGTGGAGCGGCATCGAATCGACGAGCGTGCCGTCGCAATCGAAAATGTAACCGGCGAAGTCCCGGTCGGGCAGGTCGAGGGTCATGCACGCGGAATCAGGCCTGGGGGGCGGAGGTCGATTTCCGGTTCGTCGATTCGGACGGCAGCGCCTCGATCACTTCCGCATCGACGGAGGAACCTCCGCGGGAGAAGAAGCGCTTGAAGAGGCGGCGCGGCAGGCTTTTGCCCGATTCCTCCGCCTCGATCTCGGTGAGCGCGCCTTCCTTGGCTTTTTCCCAGGCTTGGGCGAATCCGGGCGCGTTCAAGACCATGGCCTTTTCGGCACGGGCGTAAATTTCCAGTTCCCGCTCCAGCGCG
>JALRFZ010000149.1 GCA_023253615.1 Verrucomicrobiales bacterium
ATCGCGCAGTCCCGTGCGGTCGACCGCGGCGAGGAGGTCGCCGACGTAGCGGTCGGCCAGTTCCAGTGCGGTGTAGCCAGGTCCGCTGCGGGGGCCGTGCATGTGATGGGTGTAGTCGGTGTTGAGGGTGTGATAGAGCAGCAGGTTCGGCCGGTGTTTTTCAAAGAGGTGGATGGCGGCGCGCGTCCACATCGCGTCGAGGAAGGCGACGCCCTTCCGGTTCGGTCCCATCTGCATCCAGCCGATTTCCTCCTCGGTCGCGACGCCGTCGGCGATCATTTCCTTCACGACGGGGTCTTCAAGCTTGGGCAATTCGGCGAAGCTCCAATCGATCGTGCCGGGATTGGTGATCGCGACCCAATCGGACTCGGCCGTGGTGAGGCCGGCCTGATGGGCGACATCGTAGAGCGTCGGCACAAAAACCATGCGCGACTTGTCGGCCCATTGTTCGATCACGGGCGGTGCGCCGTCCTTGCGGATGAGGAGACCGTTGTAGAGCACACCGTGTTTGCGAGGCTCGACTCCGGTGACGAGGGTGGTGTGGTTGATCCAGGTGATCGAGGGATTGCTCACGGTGAGGGCCTTCGCCGAGGCACCTTCGGCGGCGAGCTTGCGGAGATTCGGCACCTGCAGGGTCGGATCGTTCCAGAGGTAGGCGGGGAATCCGTCGATGCTGATGAGGATGACGTGTCGGTCTTTCTTCGGCTCGGCGTGGGCGAGGGGGAGGCAGGTCAGCAGGAGGGCGGAGACGGTCAAAGCAAGGCGGTTCATGGGAAGGGAGCATGCCAGAAATCCGCCCCAAGGTCAGCGCGGATCGGACCTCGTTTGCGTGACTTGTTCCGCGCACCGGGATTCCATCATGATCCTGTCTGTGAACCGGATGCTCTTTCTTCTCCTCTCGGTCTTCGTCCTCCCGGCCCAAGCCTGGGAGGCGGGTCTCGCCAAAGCCGACATCACTCCGACCGAATCGGTTCCGCTCGCCGGGTACGGGGGGAAAACGCGGATGTCACAGAGGGTCGATCATCCGCTCTGGCTGAAGGCGCTCGCGCTGCGCGATGAATCGGGCGCGATATCGGTGATCGTCACGGCCGATCTTGTCGGCCTCAGTGACAAGATGATCACCCGCATCGCCGGTTCGGCGAAGGAGAAACATGGCTTGCCGAGGGAACGGCTCATCCTCAATACCTCGCACAACCACAGCTGTCCCGTGACGGAGGACGTGCTCTGGCTTTATTACGAATTCACTCCGGAAGAAGCGGCGGCGAAGGATCGCTACACGGAGCAAGTTTATCGGGCCTACGATTCGGTGATCGCCGCCGCCATCGCCGATCTTGCTCCGGCGGAGCTTTCCCATGAGATGGGGCTCGCCGGAGTCGCGGTGAACCGGCGCCGCTCGCGTGGTCCCGAGAGCCGCGCCTTGCCTGGTCCGGTCGATCAGGATGTGCCGGTGCTCGCGGTGCGGAGCGGAGATCGGCTCCGCGGGATCGTCTTCGGATACTCCTGCCACACGACCGCGCTCGGGGGGCTGAGTCTGAACGGGGACTATGCCGGATTCGCCCAAGTCGAGTTGGAAAAGTCGAATCCGGGCGCGGTGGCGATGTTCGTGCAGAATTGCGGAGGCGATGCGAATCCGCTACCCCGCATCCGGGGCAAGGATGTCGAGGCGGTATCGCTGGCGGAGCGGTATGGGCTGATCCTCGCCGAGGCGGTGAACCAGGTCCTCGCCGGATCGATGGTGTCTTTGTCAGGCCCCCTGGAGGTCGCAATGGGCGAGGCCACCCTCGATCTCCAGCCGGGACTGCCGCTCGCCGAGTTGAAGGAGCGGGTCCCGAATCTCAACGGCATGCACCGGCGGGAGTTCGAACATTTCATCCGTCAATACGAGACGGGGGAGGGGCCGCCCGGAGAGTTGAACTATCCGGTGCAGGTCTGGCGTTTCGGCACCGGGCTCACCTTCATCGCCCTGACCGGCGAGACGGTGGTCGATTACTCGCTGAAGTTCAAGGACACCTACGGCTGGAACACGACCTGGGTCAGCGGCTACAACAACGACCTGTTCTGCTACGTGCCTTCGCTCCGGGTGTTGCGGGAAGGCGGCTACGAGGGCACGCTCGGCATGTGGGAATACGGCCATCGCGCTCCCTTCACGGAGACAGTGGAGGATCGGATCACGGACTTGGTGGAACGGTTGGTGTCGGAGTAGGAGGTAAGGGTAGGAGTAAGAGATAAAATGAGCCAAGACAGCCGTCAGATTCGTAAGCCAGATCCATGAGCCGCAGCAAAGCCCTCGCCCGCATCCAGGATGTCGAAGACCGCATCATCGCCCGCTTTTGCGCGGTCGAGCGTCGGCTGCACCGTCGCATGGACTGGGTCGAGGACACGACGGACTACGAAACGCTCGAGCCACGCATCCGCGAAGAGATCGTCTTCTACGAGGCGAGGGGATTCTACCTTTTCCAGGAGCCGTGGCTCGAGCACGAGCCCTTCAATCACCGCTTCCGCGTCGTCCTCACCTTCAGGCCGACGGAGGCGAATCGTTGATCACCTCGTCGCGCTGGGCCTCGGAGATCCAGCCGGCGGCGGCGAGGAGGACGGCGGCTTCGGCATAGGTGTCGAAAAAGTGGATCGCGGTGGCATGGCCGTCGAGCCGGGCCGCTTCCTCTTGCAGGAGGGCGATGCGCTTTCCGGCGCTGACGCGGTGGATGAGGATCATGGAGACCCGTCCGGGATAAGCCAGGGCGGCCTCGACGTAGATGGGCACGTCGTGCTGGCTCGTGTCGCCGAGGAAAATAGCCGGTTTGTCAGGGTACCAGGAGAGGATCTGCCGGATCGCGCCGAGCTTGTGATCGCGGTGGCTCCGCTTCAGCCATTTGTCTTCGTCGAGCCCCCAGTCGGTCATGAAAAAGGGACCGAGGGGCAGATCGTTGAGCTCGAAGACGTGGCTCAGCAGGCCGTGGAGGTTGTAGGGCGAGCTGGTGACGTAGGCGATCGGGTTGAGGTGTCCGGCCCCGGGCTCCGGCCCCTGGCGGAGGTGGCGGTAGAGCGTCGTGACACCGGGGAACAGCTGGCGGGTGAGGGCGTTGCCGAAAAGGGTCGTCGCGAGCATGCGCAGGATCTTGCCGGCATGGGTGACGAGCACGGTGTCATCGACATCGCTGAGGATGACGACGTCGGGATGGTCGGCGGGCCGCTCGATCGTCCAGTTCGCCGGAGGAGAGACCTCGGAGTCGGGCAGTTCGATGAGGAGTTCGTCGGAAAGCACGGACGAGGCCGGCAGATCGATCTCGAAGTATCCTTCGCGATCGGTTCGTTTTGCAAAAGCGTCTCCCCCGGCACTGACTTGCACGAGCGAGTAGGGGCGTTCCGGCGTACACCATCGCCGCAGCATGTGGTAGAGATTGACGAGGGCGGGATCATCCGCGCTGGGATGCGGCCAGGTCCGCGCGAGGAGCGTCCGGCCTTTGACCGAGACGCCGCGTTCGTGCCGGATCGCGTAATAGATCTCGGCCACCATGGGTTTGCCGAGGCGCCCGGTGAGGCGGGCGAGGAGGCGGTGGAAGGCGTCGTAGACCTTCTCGGCCTGGAGCGCGAGCTTCAGGACCCAGCGACGGCGGGGTTTCGGTTGGAGGGACGGGTCAATGGGAAACGGAAAGGATGATTGGCCATACTCATAGCTCCAACGCATCCTCCTGCTCAACCTTAAAACTCATACTCATACTCAGAAACCGAACGTCCCTTGTCATCCGATGAGTAAGAGTATGAGTAAGAGGTAAGAGTATGAGTTTGAGTATGGGGATCAAGCCATCAGGTCTTTGATGACCCTGCCTCCCACTCCGGTCAATCTCACGTCGAGGCCTTGGAACTTCGTGGTGAGACGATGGTGATCGATGCCCAGCAACGCCAGCATGGTGGCATGCAGATCATGCACGCTGACGATGTTCTCGACGGCGCGGTAGCCGAGTTCGTCGGTGCTGCCCCAGGTGATGCCGGGCTTGATGCCGCCGCCGGCCATGAAGACACTGAAGGAAAGAATGTGGTGATCTCGCCCGCTGCCTTGTCCCATCGGGGTGCGTCCGAATTCCCCACCCCAGAGGATGAGGGTGTCTTCGAGCAAGCCGCGCTGGGCGAGGTCTTCGATGAGGGCGGCGCTGGGGCGATCGACGGTGGCGGCTCCGTCCTTCATGCCTTCCTCAAGCTGGCCGTGGTGGTCCCAGGCCCGGTGGTAGAGCTGGATCATGCGCACGCCGCGCTCGGCCAGTCGTCGGGCGAGGAGGCAGTTCGAGGCGAAAGAGCCGTCGCCCGGTTCCTTCACCCCGTAGAGGTCGAGGGTGGCCTGGCTCTCACCGGAGAAATCAGTCAGCTCGGGCACGCTCGACTGCATTTTGAACGCCATTTCGTATTGGGCGACGCGCGTCGCGATCTCGGGATCGTTTTGTTCTTCGGCGAGAAATCCGTTGAGGCGCTGGATCTCCTCGATCACCTGACGTTGCGTGCTCTGGCAGACGCCCTCGGGATTGCCGATGTAGTGCACGGCGTCGCCCTTCGACTGGAACTGGATGCCCTGGAACCGGCTCGGGAGCACGCCACTGCTCCACTGGCGCGCGGAGATGGGCTGCTGGCCGTATTTGCCGGCCGAGGTGAGAACGATGAAGCCGGGGAGATCCTCCGTTTCCGCCCCCAGTCCGTATTGCAGCCACGATCCCATGCTCGGACG
>JALRFZ010000167.1 GCA_023253615.1 Verrucomicrobiales bacterium
AGTTCCGCAGCTTCTCGAAGAACGGCGGCTTCACCGGCGTGCGCTGCGCCTACATCGTGATCCCGAAGGCGCTCAAGGGCTACACCGCCGATGGCAGGGAGCAGGCGATCCACCCGCTCTGGTCGCGCCGCCACAGCACGAAATTCAACGGAGCGAGCTACCCCGTGCAGAAGGGCGCGGCGGCTGTTTTCTCCGAAGCGGGCAAGGCGCAGGTCGCCGCACTCATCGATGGCTACATGGGCAATGCGAAGCTGCTCCGCGAAGCCTGCGCCGGGGCGGGCCTGCCGGTCTATGGCGGCGAAAACGCTCCCTACGTCTGGGTGGGTTGTCCGGCGGGTCTCACTTCGTGGGACATGTTCGACAAGATGCTGAACGAAGCCAACGTCGTCATCACCCCCGGGTCCGGATTCGGCGCGGCGGGCGAGGGTTACTTCCGCATCTCCGCCTTCAACACGCGGGCGAATGTCGAGGAAGTCTGCCGGCGGATCCGGGCGACGTTCGGCTGACCCGGTCCACGGGGTTCATCGCGACGGGCGCTTGCCGTCGCGTTCCATCGGGGCGTGCTCATCCGGCCTGCGTCGTCATTTGGGTCGGAGGCGCCTTGACGGGCGCGGTCAGTTCGTCCAGAGCCAGCCAGGGGCGCGGATCCGGGCGGGGGTCGAGGGAGAGGGATTCGAGTTCCAGGGATCCCGGTCCCGCCGCGGTCGCCTGGATGGCGATGCCGTATCCCTGCACGAGGCGGATCGTTTGGAAAAAGACCTCTCCCGCGGACAGATCGGGTTGGAGGGTGGGATCGAGATCGAGCGCGAGCTTGTCCGGGAGAAACTCGATCACCGGAGCCGTGCGCATTTTTTCCGCGAAACGGACGGGATCCCAATCTAAGCTCTCCTCGATCGTGAACAAGTCGATCACGCCGCGCACCTCGAGCTTGCCGGAGGGCGAGGCGCGCACGTGGGTGATGGCGATGTCGATCAGCTCGAGGCTGTGCAGCGAACCGTCGGGACCGGCGAGCACGGAGATCTCCCGGCCCACGAGGAGTTCCGGCGCGATCGGCAGGGTGCGGGCGACCCTGAGGGTGGTCTCGCGGCCTTCGTCGATCATCAGGCGGCCCTCGTCGTCCCAATCCGCGAGGACGAGGCGGATCGTCGTGCCGACGCCGTCACTCCGCCACGCGAGGATGCGGCCTCCGAAGAATTCGCCTCCTTCAAGATGCACGGGCACGTGCCCGACCACTTCGTCGGCCAGAGGGAAATCATCCCAACGTACCGTCCCGCCGATCGAGGCGAAGATCGCGCGGCGCCGCGCTTCGAATTCATCGATCGTGCCGGCGGGCGCGACGGTGCCACGGGCTCTCGCGAAGGCCATCGGAAAATGACGGCCGTCCTCGTTCATCATCACGCCTTCCCAGACGATCGCGTCGGCTTCGAGCCGCTTGCGCAGGGCGCATCTCGCGGTGAGCCGGTCGCCGGTGTACTCGGCGAGGAAAAGCTCGCCCTCCGCGGGATTCAGCCCTTCGATCCGGTAGACCGTGCCGGGGCGCGCGGGGTAATGATAGGATCCGCGCACCGTGCCGTCGTCGCCCCAGGCGAGCCGGAATTCGGCGTCGAGACGTCCGACATATCCCGAGTAGGTGTTTTCCGCGGCAGCGGGCGCCGGTGCCGGGGCGGCCATGGCTTTGCCACGTGCCCTGGCGAATTCCATTTCCAACACCCGGCCATCGGTGTTGCGCATCTCCCCGCGCCAGAGGATGACGCCGTCCGTGATCACCTTCTTCAGATGACAGCGGGCCGTCAGGGTATCCCCCGTGTACTCCTCGAGATAGAGTTCGCCCTCGGCGGGATTCCTGCCCGAGAGCGAATAGATCTTGCCGGGCTTCGCGGGGTGTCCGTAAGCACCCGTGACCGTGCCGTCGTCGTGCCACTCGAGCGAAAAGACCGCCTCGAGTTTGCCCACCCGGCCCTCGTAGTCCGCCGCCTGCACCGGGAGGATCAAGGACCACGCGAAAACGAGCCAGGGAAAAAGACGGTTCATGGGCGGGAGTATAACGTATGGACGGACCGGGAAGCAACGCGATGCCGCCGGAGCCGCGGGTGATCAAACACCCGGATCGGGCTTGATCCCCGTGTGGCCAACCCCTACACTCCGGCCCATGATGATGCCGTCCACCACCTTTTTCCTGGCCCTGCTCCTCGGAGGGATCGCCCCGA
>JALRFZ010000325.1 GCA_023253615.1 Verrucomicrobiales bacterium
GTGTCTTCCGTGATGGCATGAAGTCGGTCGGGGCACCCCGTGACGTAGCATCAATGAGCAAAAGTGGTAGAGTCTGTGCATCAGAACCTGCAGGTGCTTGCAACACCCGTGGGTGGCCGGAAGGCAATCGAGGCTCGAGGAAGGCACCGGGCTTGATGCCCGTTTCCGTGATTGAGCCCGTTGGCGAGAAAGGCACCTTCGTTGGGGTCGTCGAACTCCGGATGCCTGAATGTCACCTTTCGCGCCCACTGCCGCCAAAGCCCGGCCACGCCACGGGGTTGCCCCACAAACCAACCCCATAACCAAGCCATGAGCAAACGCGAATACCGACTCCGCAACCACCCCGTGCCGGAAACCCCGCAAGGAGGGCGCGTCGTCGGCCTCGATCTCCACCCGGACATTTTCACCGTCTGCGTCCTTACCGGACGCAGTGCCCGCGAAGCGCGCGTCGTCGCCCGGCACAAGGACCTTCCCGTTGCGGGAATGGAGGTATGGGCGCGACACCATCTTCATGCCGGGGATCTCGTCCTGATGGAGGCAGGTCCCGGCACTTCGAGCGTCTCGCCTTCGCGGTATCGCAGTGTGAAGCCCTCTACGCGGCCATCTGCCAGGAGGTGCTCACCGATCCGGCGATGGCCGGGTGTCTGCGCGTCCTGGGCATCGGTCCGGTCAACGCCTTTGCCGCCGTGGCCGTCATCGGCGACGTCGGACGCTTCAGCAGTCCGGGGAAGCTTGTCAATTATCTCGGACTGCACCCGGGCCGGAAGCAGAGCGGGGCGGGCAAGCGTCTTCAGCCGGGAGTTGGCAACCGGGGCCGCAAGGAGATGCGTTGCCTGCTGGTCCAGGCCGCCCAAGCGGTGATGCGCCAGAAGGCCGGGGCCAGCGAACTGCGCGACTGGGGCTGGAGCCTCTTCATGCGCAAAGGTAACCGCAACGTCGCGGTGGCGGCGGTGGCCCGCCGCCTCGCCGAACAGATCTGGCATCTTCTCAAGGGCGGTTGCGTAACCAAGCCCGAGCAGAAACGCTCGCTTACTTTGAAACTCTCCCGGATGGTCCGACGAATCAGCGCCGAGGTGCGAGAAGCACTCGGGCTCCCAAAGAAAACCGGCGACTGCGTCGCCGCATTGATGGAAAGAATCGATCATCCACGTTCAATAACTATTTGACCGACTACATGCCTGCATTCCGTGGTTTTTCCTTTTTGAACCACGGATGGACACCGATTCGCTTCGCTCCCGCAATCGAAGCGTAGCGGAGATAGATGCCGGAGGCATCAAATGAACGCAGATGGGATGATGAAGAATCTCAACGCGAATGGAACGCGAATGGGGACGAATGAAGCGCGAATGGCCGCGGATTCGGAGGATGGGGATTCGTTGGATTCGTGCGATTTTGATCCCCGAACTCTTTCACCGCAGTGCGATCCCGTGCCGTTGCCAGAGCACCTGAAGATCGGCGGGCGAGCCTCGGAAGATGTTCCGTTCCACGGGTCGGTCGAGAATGCCGAAGTAGGTGGGGAAGGGATAACGGCCGTGACTGTAAACTTTCGGGACGGAGCGGCCGCCGGTCCATTCGACGCCGCCGTATTGCCAGATCGTCCAGTCGTGCCAGAGGTTGTATTGCTTCACGAGTCCTTCGGGGTGGCCGGGGATGGGGAACTGGGGATACTTGGGATCGTAGCCCTTGTCATGCGAATAGAGGGCGATCCAGTAAGGCATGCGGCGGATGCGGGCCTTGGTCGCTTCGTCGGCCTGGCTGAGGAGGGTTTTCAAATGGCCGCTGTTCTCGAGGTAGGCGACGGGGACGACGCCGGTGCGGCTCTCGACACGGTCCATGAAACGGAGGATATCGTCCATCCGCGACTGGGCGTCGAAGTCGCCGACGAGGAGGAGAGAGCCGGCGGTCCAGTCGCGGCTCGCGGCGAGGGCCTTGGCGCGGTCGATGAATTGGTCGGCTTGGGCGACGGCATCGACATGATTCTGGAGGCGGTAGTAGACGCCGGGCAGCATCCCGACGCGGTCGGCGGCGGTGAGAAAGTTGGCGCACTTGGTGTCGAGGTTGCCGCCTTTCCCGGCCCGGGCGATGAGGGCGACGGACCCGGCCTCGCGGAGGGCGGAGACGTCGTGCTCGCTGTAGGCGCGACCCTCGCGTTGTTTTTCCTTGGGATCGTAGGCGGAGACGTTGACGATCTCGAGGAGCTGGCCGGAGGCGGTTGAGGCGGGCGTCGCGGGTGCTCCAGACTCCACCGGCGTGCGGCACTGGGTGAGCGCGAGGAAGAGGGCGGGGACGAGCAAGAAAAGGGCGCGGCGGGACATCGCGGAAAAGATCGCATGAATTCGTCGGAGCGCGAGCAGCGGAATGTTTGGCTGCCGACGGCGAAAGGAGCGTAGCGCTTCGATGGGGAAGTAAAAGGTTGGAAAGTGGGGCGCCCGAAGGGCGGTGAAAAGTGGGAAGGTAAAAGGTAAAAGGTCGCAGCGAAAGAACGCGCTTGGTTAGACGTGGAGGGCGGTGTGGGACGGAACGATATTCCGCCGGTGGGGAAGGTGAGGTGCTGCGGTCATGGGGACTCCGGGCGACGAGCCATCGCTGCGATCCCTGCGGGATCGGCCCGGTTGTCTCGGGGTATCCGGTGGTATCGCTCGTTCCTCGCTCAACCACCGGCTAATGGCTGCGATGCCTCCGGCATCGCCGGGAAAGGAGGGGTTGTGAATGACGGGGCGCAGGAGCTGGAGTTGGATGCGCGGAGACGTGCGCGCCGGGAGCGTTGCCTCAGCGGCGCCTCGGGAGTCGGAACCACGAATGAAACGAATCGAACGAATGTGAGGGCGGGCCGAAATCCGTGACCATCTGTGGTCATCCGTGACCATCTGTGTTGAAAATCACCGATCGGATGCGCGCGCACCAGTGGCGACGTGGTCACCGCTACGGGAAGGGTTTCTACGGCTGGTATCTCCTGCGTCGCGCGAGGCGCGGTGAGCTGGAGAGACAGGGTGTGGTCGCGGACTGAAGAGGGTGGAGTGGCGCTCCCTTTTCCGCTGGACGG
This sequence comes from Verrucomicrobiales bacterium, assembly GCA_023253615.1. Classification (GTDB taxonomy): domain Bacteria; phylum Verrucomicrobiota; class Verrucomicrobiia; order Verrucomicrobiales; family DEV007; genus Arctic95D-9. Next base: position 3,044 of record JALRFZ010000325.1, read on the forward strand.
CCCGCGGTCCGACCGCTTCCTTTGCCGGGTGAAGCTATACAAGGAAACCCCGGCGACCCGCTCGAAGGATTACTCGGGCATCGGCATCCTCGTGAGCAACCTGCTCGTGATCGTCCTCGCGGTGGTCGAGGGCTGGAGCCTCGGTTCGATGATGGTGATCTACTGGGTGCAGAGTGTCGTCATCGGGATCTTCCACGTCTTCCGCATGCTGCTGCTGAGATCGTTCTGCACGGAGGGTTTCACGAGCAACGGCACGCGGGTGCCGGAGAATGCGAAGGGCAAATGGAGCACGGCGGTCTTTTTCGCGATCCACTACGGCTTCTTCCACCTCATCTACGGGATCTTCCTGATCGTGGGGGCGGCGACGGGCATCGGGGAAGGGGAAACGCCTGCACCCGGGCCCGCGCAGCCGGTGGGATGGTTCGACGGTCCGGTCTGGTTCGTGATCTCGATCCTCGGATTCGTCGTGGGACACGGCTACTCGTTTTATCAGAACGTGAAGGCGGATCTCGAAAACCGTCCGAATCTCGGGGTGATGATGTTCCTCCCCTACGCCCGCATCCTACCCATGCACCTGACCCTCATCCTCGGCGGCATGGCCGGAGCGGGATTCGGATCGATGTTGCTCTTTTCCGGATTGAAAACGGCGGCCGATTACCTGATGCACATCGTCGAACACCGCGTCCTGCAAAAGAAACATGAAAAGAAATCCTGACAAAACCACCCTCCCGGGGGGCCTGCTGATGCTGGCCGTGACGTCGTGGACGGCGGCGGCGGAGCCGCGGATGAGCTTCCTGGAAAACGGGTCGATCAAGGTCGGGGTCAATCTGGATCTCGGCGGTGCGATCACGTGGCTCTCGACGGTGGATGGGGTGAACCGGGTGAACAACTTCGACCACGGGCGGCAGATCCAGCTTTCCTACTTCTCGGGGCCGGTGCCTTTTGAAACGCCTGATCAGAAACCTTCGGAGCACTGGCGCCATCTCGGATGGAATCCGATCCAGGCGGGCGATGATTTCCGCAACGGCTCGGAGGTGCTCGAGCACCGCAACGATGGCCGTGCGATCTACGTGAAGTGCCGTCCCTTGCAGTGGCCGCTCGAGGATGTGCCCGGCGAGTGTTTCTTCGAATCGTGGCTCGAACTCGATGGCGACACGCTCGTGGCGCGCGCCCGGATCACGATGGAGCGGAGCGACGAGACGCCATATCCCGCCCGGCTCCAGGAACTGCCGGCCCTTTATGCGAACGCGGATTACCACCGGGTCGTGAGTTACACGGGGGCGCGGCCTCATGCGGGCGAGGCGGTGGAGGTGATGCCGCGGTCGGAGACGAAACATCCGTGGACTTTCTGGATCGGCACCGAGCAATGGTCGGCCTTGCTCGATGAAAAGGACGAGGGACTCGGGTTGATCACGCCGGGGCGCTATTGGTTTACGGGCGGGTTTGCCGGTCGTCCCGGTGGCAACGACACGTATGCGACCGACACGGGCTACCTCGCGGGGCAGGGGCTGGAGATCCTCGATCACGACGCGGTGCACGAATTCCGCTACGAGGTGGTGGTGGGATCGCTCGCGGGGATCCGGGCGCGCGCGGCGACCCATGCGGCGAAGACGCCTCCGGCCTGGGATTTTTCCCGCGACCGTCAGGGCTGGCATTATCGCGACGCCCGGGACACGGGCTGGCCGATCGAGGGAATGCTGGAGGTCTTGCCGGAGGGCGCCGATCCTCAGCTCGTCGGTCCGATCGCTCTGTGGGAGGCGGAAGCGGCGCCATTCCTGGAGATCGCGGCGGCCTTCGCGACGGGCGAGCCGCGCGCGACGCTCTATTGGCGAAGGCTCGGCGAAGCGGGACCGGGTGCGGAGGATCACGTGATCTTCCCGGTGCCGGAGGACGGAGCCTTTCACCGGATCGTGGTGCCCCTCGGGGAGAGCGCGACCTACCGCGGGCCGATCGTGCAGCTGCGCCTCGATCCCGTTTCGCAGGGGAGGCCGGAGGCACGGGTGAAGATCCGTTCGATCCGGCTGCGGGCGGCGGCTCCGGGGCCGGATTTGCCTTGACGGGGCAGATCCTTTCCGGGGATGATGGGCCGATTCCTGATGAAAAGCGTTTCCCGGTTGTTCGTGGTTTTGGGTGTGGTGTCCGTGACGGTGACGGCAAGGGCGGAGCACCCGGTGCGGACGTGGAAAAGCAGCGATGGCAGGACGATCGAGGCGGCCCTGGTGCAGGCGGACCGCACCAACGTGATTCTGAAACTGCGCAACGGCCGTGAGGCGACGGTGCCGCTGGAGCGTCTGAGCGAGGAGGACCGCCGGCACATCGCCACCCTGGCGGAGACCGGCCGGACCCTGCGGGTGGGGCCGATGCCGGAGGAGACGAAGATCGATCCGAATCTGCCCGCGGAGGGTGGGCCGAAGGTCTACACGACGCGGCATTTCACCTTTGAATGCGAGACGGAGGTGACGAAGGCCTTCATCAGCGAGGCTTCACGTGTCTTCGAGGGCACGTTCGAGGCGGTGCGGGCGCTGCCGCTGGGGATCGATCCGAAACCGGCCGAGGGGGAGACGCGTTTCCGCACGCGTTTCCTCGAGCGCGGCACCTTCGTGAATGAGTTTCTCCGGAACCGGGAGGAGGAAAACACGCCGCCGGAAGGTGGTCCGGCGGTGGCTCCGACGGGAGCGGGGACGGACAACGTCGCGAACGTGGCCGGGGTCTACATCCCGAGGCGGAAGGAAGTGCTGGTGCCGTATTCCTCGCTCGGAGTGAGCATGAGCGGCAGCAAGGTCTCGCTGCGCCGCAGCAGTGACACGTCGACCCTCATCCACGAGGTGACCCACCAGGTGATGCACGAGTGGCTGGCGGTGACCCCGCTGTGGGTCGGCGAGGGGCTCGCGGAATATCTCTCGGCGGTGCCGTATCAGAACGGCCGATTCGAGTTCAAGAACGCGGCCGCCGGGTTGAAGGAGGCGCTGGAGCAGGATTTCGGAATCGCGGAGGGGCGGGAAGTGATGATCCATCGTCCCCACGAGTTGGTCGATCAGTCGAACGCGGCGTGGACGGGCGTGCCGCAGGATTACCTCTCGGCGCTGATGTTGACGTATTATTTCATCCATCTCGACCAGCCGGAAAAACCCTGCGCGACGCTCGCGGCCTATCTCGCGCTGCTGCGGGATTCGCGGGAGGAGGTGGAGAACCACATCAGCGAGCACAACCGGGCCGTGAGGGAGTTCGAGGAGAAGCGGCTCGCCTACAACGAGGAGGTGGGGAAATTCAATGCCGCGCTCACCGCATTCAAGGCCGAGGTCGATGCCTACAACGGAAGGGTCGATACCTACAACACGCAGTTGCGCAACGGGGTGCCCGAGGGCGAGCGCATCGAAGTGGGAGCGGAGCCGGTGGCGCCGACACCACCGGCGGATCTCGAGGTGCCGGAGATCCTCAGGGCGGCCGGAGACGGGCGGCCGGTCGATTTCCTCGCGAAGATGAAAAACACGGCCCGTCCCGCGCTACTCCGCGGACGCGGGAACGAGCAACTCGACCAGGAAGTGGTCGCGGCCTTCGCCGGGATGGGGATCGAGGTGGGATTCCTCCCCTCGGCTCAGCCGCAGAGGCCGGTGCCGATGCCCTCCGACGGCACCGGGATCAAGCCGATCAACCCGGGGATCTGAGCCCGCTCAGTTCACGCGGAACTGGTAGTCGGTGTTGTAGGTGCGGACGTGGAGGATGTCGCCGATGAGGGCGAGCTGCTCGGGGCCGGACTTGACGAGCGTTTTCGAGATGGTCTTGCCGGTGTGGCGGTCGATGACGTAGAGGTAATCCTGCTCGTCGGTGAAACCGTAGCCGCAGAGGATGCCGTCGCCTTTGACGATGAAATTGGCGGCGTTGGCAACGAGCGGGGCGCTGCGCCAGATCAATCTGCCGGTGGCGGGATCGACGGCGGTGAGGTAGGCGTTCATCCCCATCGAACTCCTCGCGTAGGTGTTGTGGGCGTGGGAGACGTAGAGCACGCCATCGACGAGGGTGGCGTAGCGGGTCGCCTGATCGACGTAGCTTTCATCCCCGGCCACGGCCTTCGGGGCGTTGCGGTAGGGGCTGAAGTCGTACTGCCCGACGAGGGTGCCGAAGTCGGGAGTCCACACGGTGAGGAAGGGGCCGGCGGAGAAGTCCTCGCCATAGATCGCGAAGCCGCTCTCCGCGTCGCGGAAGGCGCGGGTGACGATGAGACCGCCGGCGCGCGCGGGGACGGTGGCGGGCAGCTCTCCGGGCGCGCCGCTGAAGGCGTTGGGCACGGGAATGAAGAGGGGCTCGATGCCGTTCGCGGTGATCCACTTGTCGTGGTCGATGATGTCGTTGCTCTTGGCGCTGATCTGTTTCAGGACGGGGAATTTCCTCGACTTCGCGAGTGGATCGACGGCGGGGGTGGCGGCGAAGGGGGGTGTCTCGAGCACGGTCACCTCGACCGGCGCGGCGTTGGAGCGTTCGGGCTTCATGTCCGCGGGATCGGCCGGAGCCGGGGTGGATGCGCCGGTTGCCGGGTTCGCCATGGGGGCGGACGGGGGCGTGGTGGTGGCAGGCGCCTGGGATCCGGGATTGAAGACAAAGTTGCCGTAGAATTTCGTGTTCACCCACGGTTCCTGCAGGCCTCCGGTGGCCTTGGCGACCTGGGCACCGACATTCTTGAAGACCTTTTCAAAGTCCATCCCCGGGGCGAGGATCTCCCTGGCCAGCGCGGCGGAGTAGGGGCTGTTGGCTCCATCGCCATCCTCGGCGGTGCGGCCGGGACTGGTGGAAAAGGCGATGAACATGCCCTGCGGCATGTCCGTCGGCATGTTGAGTCCTCCCGTGCCGGCGGCGGAACGCGTCCCCCGCCAGGAGCGCGAATAGGGATCGTCGCGGCAGCAATCGAGGATGAGGATGTTCAGGGCGGTGCCGGCCTGTTCGAGGCCTCGCATGAGGGTGTCCATCGAGAGGGTCTCGTCGGGCACCTCATACTCTTCGGCCATTTCCGCATCGACGGGGATGAGGTAATTCTGGCCTTTGACCTGCACGCCATGGCCGGCGTAGAAGACGAGGGCGACGGAGCCTTCGGGGAGCTTCTGGATGAATTCGCGCACGGCACCCTTCATCGCCTTGAGATCGGTGTCGGTGCGGAGGGTGACTTCGAAACCGACCTCGGCGAGACTCCCGGCGATGGCCTTGGCGTCGTTCGAGGGATTGTCGAGCGGTCGGGCGTGGAGGTAGGCGTTGTTGCCGATGACGAGGGCGTGCCGGGACTCCGCGGCGGCGAGCGGGGGGAGGGCGGTTGCCCCGGCGAGGCAGAGGACCGTCAGGAAAAGGTGGGGCGGCTTCATCAGGGAGAAGATCACCACGAATCGGCGCGATGGTCAATCGACGATCTCGTCGGCACGGCCGGAGAGGCGGGATCAACGGGCCTGCACTTTCACCGCGTCGCTGGCGGCAGGGGCGAAGAGCGAACGGGCCTGGATGGCGGCCTCGAAGCGCGGCGTGCGGATGCGATCCGTTACCAGGCTCTCGGCGGAGAGGTCGTGACGCTGCCCCTGCGCAACACGACCCCGCGCGATGCCTATCTCCTCACCCGGGCGGCGCCGGTCGGCTCGTGGATCGAGCTGGTGAAAGGCCGGGGTTCGCGGTGGAATCCCGATGGTCCGACGATCCGCGTCGAGATCAAGAACGCCGCCGGACTGCAGCTGGGCGTGCAGGGGTTTCTCGACGAATCGACCGATCCGCGGGAAGACTCGCTGACCGTCTGGCTCGAGTGGATCGCCGCGCCGGACAACGTGCCCGCGGGCACGGACCGGAGCCTCGAATTCGTGATCGTGGCGTCTCCGCCGCTCTGATCAACGCTCCGCGGGAGGCAGGGCGATCAGGCCGCTTCCTTCTCGCCGCCGACGGGATTCTTGTCTTCGATCGCGACGGGGAGTCTCGTGCCTTCGACGACGGCGCGGTCGACGACGACGCGGGTGCAGCCTTCGTGATCGGGCGCGTCGAACATCACGTCGAGCATCAGCTTTTCGAAGATCGAGCGCAGGGCCCGCGCGCCGGTGCCGCGGCCCATCGCCTCTTCGGCGAGGGCTTCGAGGCCGTCGGGAGTGATCTCGAGGTGGACCCCGTCCATCGCGAGCAGCTTGCTGTATTGCTTCACCATCGCGTTCTTCGGTTCGGTCAGCACCTCGATGAGCTCCTCGCGCTTCAGCGGGCGCAGGGTGGAGACGACGGGGAGACGGCCGACGAATTCAGGGATGAGGCCGAAGCCATGGAGGTCTTCGGGAGAAATGTTGCGGAGCTGGCGCTCGATCTCGGTCTCGCTCGCGACCTTGGTGATCTCGTCGCCGAAACCGAGGACCTTCTTGCCGAGGCGGCGCTTCACGATCTCCTCGAGGCCGACGAAGGCGCCGCCGCAGATGAAGAGGATCTTCTCCGTGTTCACCTGGATGTATTCCTGCTGCGG
>JALRFZ010000384.1 GCA_023253615.1 Verrucomicrobiales bacterium
CAGGTCCAGGAGCGCGGCGAGGCCCTTTACGGACTGGTCTTCAGCGCAGATGGCAATTGGGCTCTTTCGAGCGGTGGCGACACGTGGTCGAGCCGGTATGCCTCGCAGGCGGTCCTGCGCTTTTGGTCGGTCCAAGCCCAGGCCTGTCTCTGGAGAGTGGTGATCCCGCCGGTTCGCGCAACCGGCCAAGTCATGGCGGAACCCGTCGCAGTTCTTGACGATCAATCCTGCATCATCCAATGGACGGAGTTCGGCGACAACAGCGATGAGACGCTAAGGGGCCGATGGCTCGGCCGGGTCTCGGCCTCGGGAGAATGGGTTTGGAAGATAGACGCTCCCCCGGGCAGGGCCCTGCTCTCCAAGGATGGAAAGAAAGTCGGTCTTCGCTCAACAGACGAACTTGAGGAACTACCCGCCATCCTGCTATCCGATGGCTCGGGCGTCACTCTCCCCTCTGCGGAGTTTTCGATGTCACGTTCTGTCGCTTCTGCGCTTGGAAGCGGGAATACGACGGCAAGGTCAGACGCCCGCGAATACTCGCTGGAGCTGCTTTCCGAGCACTCCGCAAGCATCGTCGCAAAGGAGGGCGGGGTCGAACGTTGGCGACGCGAAGTGACCACGCCGGAGTCCATGTATGTCATCGATGAGGTTCCGATCGAGGGAGGGCCTCCGGGGCGTTGGGTGGCCTGGTCGAGCGGGCGCATGCTGGTGGTTCTGGACGCGGCGACAGGCCAGGTCCGTTTCCAGTCCAACCGCATCGAAGGGATGCCAACCTTGGTTTATCCGGGCGAACCCGCGCGGGAATTGTGGCTTTACACCGCCCCCAGAAAGGATGCCAGCTATGAAAACCAGAGCGAATCCATGCTGGCCCGGTTGTCGCTCGACGGGTCCTCGCTTCTCACACCGGTGCCCGCCGTCGGGACGCTGTGTTGGGCGGATCGGAAACTCGCGATCGAGGACCGGTATCTGGTGTGCGCGAATTTCTATGGACCGATGGCGGTTTGGTGTTGGGACTTATCGACCTTGACGCTGCTCTGGTTTCACGAAGGTCCCGTCGGAGGATGGGAAAACGGCGACCTTTCCTACGAGGACGGGACCGTCCTTGTCTCGTGGAACGATTCGGGAATGGTCGAGGCATTCAACCTCGAAGAGGGTTCCCCGATTGCGAACGGCCCGACCCGAACGGAAGGTCCCGGCGGAGCTTCGTCCTCGAACAAAGCCTCAAAACGGGGGATTCCCCAAGACGTCGGTGTTCTGGAAGATTCCCAGGGCAACCCTTATCTCGAGCTGTCGGATCATCGGCAGGGGGCGATCGATCCGGAGGCCTTTTCCCATCGCGGGCGATGGGGTGCGGTGAACGTTGAGGATGCGGGAGTCAACCGTACCTTGGTGGTCAATCTCGATACAGATTACGAGGTCGAACTGCTCGTGCAGCGGACCGGCGACCGGGTTCCCGAATGGATTGCCGTGGACCGGGAAGGTCGCTTCGAGGGATCCGCCGGGGCCGGCAGCCTGGTGACGATGAACCGGGGGCTGTCGATCTTTCCGATCGACCAGTTCGCCGCCTCGTTGAACCGACCGGACGAGATTCTCGAGCGACTCGGCACGTCGGATGATGCCACTCTTTCCTCACTCCGGTCCCAGCTGAATCAACGTCGCAGCGAACTGCCCCCGAGTCCCGCGTCGACCGATGGCCTCCCCGAGTTGCTGATCCGTTCCGTCGAGTCGCGGAACGGCGTGGCGATGGTGACCTGCAAGGTGGTTGAGGGAACTGCGGATGCCACCTTTCTTCAGGCCTACGTCAACAACGTTCCCTTGTTTGGGAAGGAGGGAAAGCCCCTTCATGACGGGCCTGAGCCGGTCGCCGAGATTCCGCTCAGTCCGGGCAACAACAAGATCGAGTTCGAATGCGTCGATGAGAAGGGCCGGACGTCACCCCGCGCCGTCTGTCACATCGCCAATCCAACAAAGGCCGCGGAGGGAGTTCTGCGGTTTCTTGGAGTCGGTTGTTCCGACTACCTGCACGATGCCATCCCGGACCTGAGTTACGCCCATACCGATGCGACCGACATGAAAGATGGATTTTCCCGATTGGTTCCGTCCATGGCCGCATCCTCCGTCACCTTGACCAACATGGACGCAACCCAGGCGGGAATCGAGAAGGCGCTTTCGAGCCTCGAGAGCGCCGGCATCGCGGACACGGTGATCCTGTTTTTCGCCGGCCACGGATGCCAGTTCGATGATTCCTATTTTTTCCTGTGCCATGACGCGAACCCCGACGCGATTCCAGAGACCGCGGTGAGCTTCGCCGAAATCGAAGAAGCGCTCTATCGCTGCAAGGCGAGGAAGAAGCTGTTGCTCCTCGACACCTGCGCCTCGGGCCAATTCACCACGGATCTCGCCTCATCAGCCGGTTCGGACGGGGCTTCACCCCGACGTTTCGCCGCCCGGTCTCTCTCGGGCAAACTCACCCGCGGTAGCCCGGCAGGATGGCAAGGTGGTCTCGGGAGGCGGTTTTCGGACAACGACCTCTTTCGCCGTTCCGGAACCGTGGTGATCTCCGCATGCGCCGCCGACGAAGTGTCGCTGGAGTCCGTGGAGTGGGAAAACGGTGCCTTCACCGAGGCCGTCCTTGCCACCTTCGGCTCGCCTTCCGCCGACATCGACGGGGATGGGATGCTGCAAAAGGATGAGCTTCTCCACAGTTGTCGTTTCAGGGTCGAGGGATTGATCCGCGATCTTGGAGAGGAGGGCGTGAGCCAGACCCCCGCGCTCGACCGAGACAATCTCTTGGAAGACTTTTCGCTTCCCTTCTTCGAAAAGGCCGGTTCGCCCAAGGTCGTCTTCCAGATCGAAGAAGGTTCGCTGCCCGATCAAGCCGAGCGATGGGATGGAGCGGTGGGGGATACCGGGCTTGCCGAAGGGCAGGGATTTCTGAGGTCCGATTCGGGACGAAACTACTCCGGCACCATGGTCCGCGGGCGTTTCGAGGGCATCGTGACCATGAGCGAGTCATCCGGGCCGGAGCAGTTCTCCCGCTGGCGGGACGGACGCCGGATTTCAGATTGGCGATCAAGGAATGCCGCCGTCACTACCATGCCTCCCACCGTCGTGGCGCCTCCGGCGCCTCCGCATGACCCCATCCCCATGGCGCGCGTCGGGGTGGCTGGATACATGGCGACCAGCAACGGGGCCCTTGTTTGGAACAACTTCCCGGTCGCCACCGATGTGGCCCATTGGGAAGGTGCGATCGACGAGAATGGGTTTGCGACGGGGCAGGGGATCCTGCGGTGGTTCAAGGGTGACCGCTTTTCGACGGGCTACCTGGGAGTCATGATCCGGGGCAAACTCGACGGGGAGTCGATTTCGCAGGACGCGGATGGCGACACCTCGCGCGTCTGGTGGAAGGATGGGAAAAAGGTGAGGCGGTGAGGTGATCGCCCTCGAAAAACTCTTTCAATCAGTCTGATTTGAAAAATACCTTCAAGCGTCCGATCTTACGATTGTTGCTTTCGGCTGTCTCCAGCTTCGCCATGAAACCAATCCCGCTCCTTACCGCCCTGATCTGCTTCGCCACCTTCCTCCCCGCCGCCGAAGGAAAGCGGGTCGCGCTCGTCATCGGGAACGGGGCTTACACCCATGTTCCCACCCTCGCCAATCCGACGAACGATTCGCGCGAGGTCTCGAAGCTGCTCCGCACGGCGGGATACGAGGTCACCGAAATCACCGACGGGACGGTCAAGGAGATGGGCGTCGCCCTCCGCACCTTCGCCATCGCCGGACGCGAGGCCGAGGCGGCGGTGTTCTATTTTGCGGGTCACGGATTCGAGGTCGGCGGAAAAAACTACCTCGCACCCGTCGATGCGGAACTCGCCGTTGCCGATGATCTGAGTGGCGAAGCCCTCGACGCGGCGCTCGGTTTTGCCCTCGATGCCGAGACCGTTCCCCTCGACGGCGTCCTCGGCGAGATGCGCAAGCAGATGACGGGACTGAAGATCGTCGTGCTCGACTGCTGCCGGAACAATCCTTTCGCCGGCACGCGGAGTTGGGCGCGCTCGCGCAGCGGCGGAGGCGGCCTCGCCCAGGTCACTGAAGCGGACTTGCCCGAAGGGACGATGCTCGTTTTCTCCGGCGAGCCGGGCCAGGAGGTCCCCGATGGCACGGGGGATCATAGCCCCTTTGCCGAGGCACTGCTCGGGGAGATGAAAGGGTCGGGCCAGGCACCCGTGCTGACGGTGTTTACCGGGGTGGCGACCAAGGTGAAGGGACGCCAGAAGCCCTGGATCAAGTTCGACGGCACCGGGCGTAGCCTGCACGCCTTTTCGACCGTCGCCCTGATGACCCGCGGCGTGCCCGCGAAGGTGAAGGTCGAGGATACCGTCACAAACGCCGAGATGGCGAAGCTGAAGGAGGAATTGGCTGCCGCCCTCGCCAAGATCGCGGCGGCGGAGGGCAATGCGGCCGAGATGGTGAAGTTGCAAAGGGAGCTGGAGGAAGCGCGGACGAAGATGGCGGCGGCGACACCGGTGGTGCCTACGGAGACCCCGAAGCCGATGGTGCGGACCGATCCGGTGCCTCCTGGGGCGTTCCCCGCGGGGAGCGGGATGGAGGGATCGCGGGCGGGCGAGGTGCGGACCTTCGGCGGGATCGAAATGGTGTGGTGCCCGCCGGGAGAGTTTCTGATGGGGAGTCCGGCAAGCGAGGTGGATCGCGACAATGATGAAAGGCAGCATCGGGTGACGCTGACGCGGGGGTTTTGGATGGCGAAGACGGAGACGACCCAGGGGCAGTGGGAGAGGGTGATGGGGGAAAATCCGAGTGCATTCGAGGGAG
>JALRFZ010000398.1 GCA_023253615.1 Verrucomicrobiales bacterium
CGGCTGGATAAACTACGTCCACACAAAAAACCATAATGTGCAGTCTGTTGGACGGGCTACACTAGCAGCTGGCTCGCATCCTCTGGGCGATGGTCAAACACCGCCGGCCCTACAACCCCCGGCGTCTCGGCAACCCCGAGCTGGCGCGCGCCAGAAAAGAACGTTATCTTCGCCGCCAGGCCGGGCAACTCGGCTTCGCCTTGACCCCGGTCCACGGGGAAGTTTCATAAGAGCCACTTCAGCATCGTGCCCGCCAGTTGCGGCAATTCGAGCCCGCCGAGGAAATAGCGCAGCAGCGCGTAGGGCATCACCGAGACCAGGAGCACGGCACAGAGCGCCGTCGCCGCCAGCACCCGTCCGCCCACGATCTGCCAGGGACCGAGGCCCGCCATCACCAGCAGCTCCGCGTTCCGGCCCTCGCCGAGCTCCGCGCGCAGCGACCGGAAATGGGCGAGCGGCAGCAGCAGTCCGAAGGCCAGTGCACCGACACCGTCGAGCAGGCCGCCACCCGGCCACCCGGAGAGCCCGCCGCCCCGCGCCGGCGCGAGAGCCGCCGCTCCCGTCTCGATCACGGCCACGATCAGCAGGACCGCGTGCAGGCCGAGAAAGGCGATCGTCAGCAGCGGGGAGCGCAGCAGCCGACGGTACTCCCGCACCATCAACGGATCGAGCCCGTCCCCCGGCCTCCCATCCCACCGGGGCGCGCGATTTGCTCCACGCGCCCCCGGCGTATCCATCACTTCACCGGATTCAAGACGACCTTCTGCACATCCATCAAGGCCGCGCCTTTCAGATCGAGCGGGACGATCGCGAGTCTGTTCTCACCCTTCGTCTTCAATTCCACCTTGCCCAGCTTCAGTTCCTTCCAATTCTGGTAGCCGCCCGTGTCCGCGATGTCGAACTCGAGGGTGTGCTCGTTCAGCAGGATCGCCGCGCGGTTGCCCACGTCGCCCGCGCCGCTGCCATAGTGCAGCACCACCTCGAAGGTTCCCGGCACGCTCACGTCGAAGACCCACTCCACCCAATCCTCCGCATGCTTCCAGAAACCGAGGCAGTTTTTCTCCGGCTTCGGCTCGTAGCGCAGCGCCTCCGCGTAGGTCGTCGCCGTCTTCGCCTCCAGCAGGATCGTGCCGTCGATGGACTGGCCGTGCGGCTCCGATTCCGGCGCCGGCTGGAAATGGATGCCCTTCACGTTGAAGGCCGGCACGTTCGACTGGTCGCCCGTCAGCAGCGACACCGGGTATTCTCCCGCCTTCGGCAGGTAGACCGATCCGATCACGAGCGGCTCGTTTTCCCCGATCGGATTCGTGCGAGGCGCGTAGCCCTTCAGGACCGCCTCGTTTCCGATCTTCAACTGCACCCCCAGCTTCGTGCGGACGGAATCGTAGATCAGACCCGCGTAGAAATTGCCCCAGCGCTCCGCCTTCATCGTCCAGAGCCAGTTCGCGAAGTGGCTGCCCGGCACGTAGGTGCCGTCCTTCGCCTTGAGCGAGAACGAGCCGCGGGTGCGGTCGACCGGGCGGGTGAAGTCCGCGGCTTTCGCCAGCTCCGCGATCTCGCCGAAGGGATCCGGCGGCAGATTGCTCGTGCCCGATGCCGTCGCCGCCTCCGGAGCCGGTGTGACCGGGGCCTCTTGGGCGGTTGCGGGGAAGGTTCCGAAGAGGAGGGCGAGGACGGTGGCGGCGGCGGGTTTCATGGATGGGATGCGAACTGTATCGGAATCGCGATTTTCCCGCAAGATCGGATTCGGGGACGCCGCCGGAAGAAAATGGCCGGGAAATCGGTCGAAAATTCATCTTTTCGCCCCGGCCATCCCGGTGCAAACTAGCGCCATGTTCAGACGACTTGGCAATCTCATCCGCGGCTTTTTCGGACTCTTCGTTTCCGACCTCGAGAAGAAAAATCCGGAAGCCCTCCTCGAAGTCGAGCGCGAAAACCTGCGCAAGCAGATCTCCGAATACAACAAGGGCCTCGCCGCCCACGCCGCTCTCTGCGAAAAGCTCATGAGCCAGGTGAAGCGCGAGGAGAAAGAGATCAATGAACTCACCGCCAAAGCCTCCGCCCACCTCAAGGCCGGGAATCGCAAGCTGGCCGGCGAATACGCCCTGCGCCTCCAGCAGATCAAGGAAAGCCATGCCGAAAACGTCGCCGAGTTGCAGGACGCCGAAAAGACCTACACCGAACTCAAGAACGCCCGCGAAGTCGCCGTGAAGGCCGCGCAGGAAAAGATCGAGGCGCTCGCCCGCGACATCGATCAGACGCGCATCGCCAAAGCCACCGCCGAACTCAATGAAATGGCCGCCGGCATGATCAACGAGATCGGCGGCGCCGGCGACACCCTCAATCGTCTCGAGACCATGGTCCGCGAGGAGAAGGATCGCGCCAAAGGTCGCGCCCGCGTCGCCAAGGACAGCATCGACACCAGCGACCTCGATCGCATGGAAACCGAACGCGCCGCCCTCGAGGAACTCGCCCTCGCCGACTTCGCCGCCCAGGCGGGAATCGTCATCGAAGGGGAGAGCGCCGGAGCCACGGAAGCTCCGCCGGCGCAGGAAGAGAAGGCGATGTGAGGGGGGCGGTGCAATCCAGGGAGGGGCGACATTCTTGTCGCCCGGCAAGTCGGGTGAGCCATGTCTCCCCGCGAATCAAACCCTCGGGTTTCCGTACGAAGTGGCAAAAACGTGCCCCCGGGAGGAATCGCTGGCCGGGTCGGTAAGTCGCAGCAGGATGACATGGGTCGTCACCCTTCACTGGGAAGGCGAGTCCGCGTCCTGGACCCGGCAAAAATTCGTGGCCGTAGGGATTCCGGCCTCGAATGCCGGAATGAGTCCCGGTGTCAGCGGCGCGATGAGCAACCATCCCCCCCAATCACCCAATGGCCTTCGATCCGCGATTCGATTTCGACGTCAACTTCTTCCTCGCGTCGTGGCCGACTGGAAGATTCTTTCTTGAGCGGGCGATCCACGCATGGTAGGGAGCGTTGATGAATGGTGCGCATATCATCACGGCGGCCCTGATTTTGGGGGCGTTGGTCGTCGCTGGAGTTTTCGCACACGGGCATTTCAATCGCTTCGTCACGGCCAACAGTGATGGAATTGTTTATGTGATCGACCGTAGAACCGGTGATGCCGTCCTGTTTCACAACGGCGAAAGGCATCCCGTGAGTGATGGCGACTGCGACAAAGCGAAGCGTGATCCGTTTCGCGAAGCGTTGGATCTGGTAAAGCTCTATCACGATTCTGAGATAACGATCGCTTTGTCCGGGTCCGGAAAAACCTACCAGATTCTGCCTTGGCGGATTTACCAAGCGAACGATCAAACCTATTACGCGGTGAATCGAGTAATCCTCAATAGCGAGCAAAAAAGCAGGGCGTTCGAGGTGAATCTGGTGACTCGACGAACGCGGATGGTTGACAGGGATGAGACGCCATCCTTGTGGACAGAATTCGAAGCCGCCGAAGTGAAAGGGGTTTTTCGGGACGTGCCGCCTGACGAGGACTGAATCGCCACCGATGCTGTTGAAAACGGCCACACGAGCTAGCGGCCAGAGGAATTTTCCGCAGCCGGCACGGGGCCGATCAGAGCTCTTTTTCCTTGCACCGTGAACATGTCGGGCAAGGTCGCATCGAGTTCCTTTTGCACGGGAATCGCCGACTCGGAGTTGTCCCGGTGGCTGATGAGATTGACATCGAGTGAAGCCTTTTCGCCCTCACCCAGGCCCCCCTTTCGCGCTCACCGCCAAATCCCGGAGACCGACGTTAGGTTCGAGGGGCGTGATCTCAGGGATTTGGTGGTTTAACTACGGCAATCGAGAGCATCGTTGACACGAGGGATCATCCCGGATACGATTTCTGTATCACGCCATGGGTGCCATCCGACAAGATCCGCGAACCGCGACGGTTCGCGAACTGAGAAACCGCTTCGCCGACGTTGCCAAATGGATCGAGGACGGAGAGGAAGTGACGATCACGCGCAACGGGACGGCGTTCGCGACCCTCGCTCCGGCGCGGGTGGAGCAAGCTGGGAAGCCGGATTGGGCCGGGAAGTTCAAGCGGTGTCCACCCCTTGGAAAGGAGCTGAATGAGGAAGAAACCCTTGAGCTTTACGAAGCCATGAAGGGTGGGCTATGACCGCGCCGACTTCCTACGCGGATTCGTCCTTTCTCGTTTCGCTGCAAACGCGGGATGCGAATTCGGAGGCGGCGCGGGTTTTTATGACGCGGCACCCTGAGGCACTCCCCTTCAACCCGCTTCATCGGCTGGAAGCGAGGAACGGGATCCGGCTGATGGTTTTCCGGGGGGACTTGAGCCGGGAGGAGGCGGACGGCGCGCTGCGTCAGATCGAGGAAGACCTTGCCGACGGGTTCCTCATTCACGTCCCCCTGCCTTGGACGGAGGCGCTTCGCAAGGCGGAGGAACTGAGCGTGGATCACGCGGAACAGATCGGTGTCCGTTCGGCGGACACGCTTCACGTGGCGGCAGCGATGCTGTCGGGAGCCTGCTCATTTCTGTCTTTTGACAAACGCCAGCGCGCGCTGGCTGAGGCTACGGGCTTGAGAGTACTGCCGCGATCCATGCCGAAGGCGGAGCGTTGAGGGAGGTGGGGTCTTTTGTCTTTCACCGCCAGCGTCACGCCGCAACATCGCCAAGGTATCGCGCGCCTCACCCCAACCGCGCCTCCAGCGCCTCCTTCCACGACTCCTCCAGCAGCATCGTGAACGACATTTGTTCGGCCTCGGTGCCGAGGACCAGTTCCCCGGCCCGCGTCGCGTTCGCGGCGTGTTCGGTGAGCAGGTCGAAGAGCTTCTGCTTGTAGGCGGTGTCGTCGTTGCCTTTCAGGTGGCCGCCCTTCGTCTCCAACACCGTGAAGCGGAACCTGCCGTCTTCGGCGGCGTGGATGCAGGCGAGGAAATCGGGATAGACGCGGTTCTTCTGCCAGCCTTGGAGACCGTAGGAAGCCTGGTTCACGGCGATGCGGTGCCACCAGTGGACGCAATCCTTGCCGTCGAGATACCACGCGGTGTCCTTTTCCAGCTCGTTGAAGTCGCGGCGGAAAACCTTTTCAAAAAGGCTCTTCTCGATCGGATCGCCGTTCTTGCGTTTCAACAGCGCTTCGTCCTCGCCGAGTTCGATTTCGAGCGTCTCCGCCAGTCTCCAGTTCACTTTTGGATCGTGGCTCGTCACGAGCCTGAAGACGATCTCCCCGGAGGCGAGCTTTTCGCGAAAGAGTGCCTCGCTCGCTTCATGGACCTGCTTCTTGAGGTCGAGCTTCATTTCCCGGAGCAGATCGAGCCGGTTCGTGTAGAGGCGCTCTTCGGTCACGCCGCGCTTGCGAAGGGTGTCGAGCGTCTCTTCCAGGATGCGCACGCCCTGCCAGGGATTCGGGATCACGTCGAGGAGTTGGCGGACGAGAAAGGGGATGTCGAGCCCCTCTTCGGGCATGTCCGGGATCGTCCGGGCAGGTATCCTTTCCAGGCCGCAACGGGACCCAAGACGGGGGGAATTGAACCCCTGCCAGCACTTGAGACAGCCGGTTGCGACCCTTTGTCCTGCTGTCTGTGGTGGAGAAGATTCGATCTTTGCTTACCGATTGTCGCGAAGCAGACCCTTGGCTCGCATTTCCTTGATTTGCGCCAGTCCCGCCCTCGCCTGTTCCGGCAAGGAAGCGTTCGAGAAGTCCGCCGCGTCCGCCGCGTCCGCCGCGTCCGGCGCGACCGTTGAGCCGGTGTTGGTCGATCTTTCCTCCCCTGGGCTTTCGTCGGGCGATCCCGTGATGAAACCCTCCTCCACCTGATTGCAAAGCCCCTGCGCCGTTTCGGAATGCGGAGCTGCGATCCGTCCGCAATTTCGGGGGAAGGTTCCGGGGAATGCGGTGGCTCACTCATTTTCCTGCCAATTCTTGGGCGGCCCCATCCATTTCGGTCGGTAGCACGGATAGTGTGTCTCGGAGAGCCTCCGGCGCCCTTCCTCCATCTCCTCTGGCGTCACTTCCCTCACGGACACAATGCCAATCTTCGGGAGGGATAGGAGCTCGACGCCCATACCCTTCGCGAAGACCTCATCCATCGCCGCTTTTATCTCCTCGTTGGTCAACTCGCGTTCCATCGATCCCAACGCTAACGCCCTCGCCCTCTGGCGGCAAGTCTTCGGGCAGAGCCTCACTCGCGCTCGACCGGCTCCGGATTCGGCGGTCCGCCGGACAGGATCGAGCGGGCGCTCGCCAGATGCCTCGCCACGCACGCCTTCGCTTCTTCCAGACTCATGCGAGGACGCGAAGCGGCGGAAGCTCTCCGTCGTTCGATCCGCTCCCGAAGCGCTTTCGAGGGGCCGATCACGGGTGGGTTGGATTCGTTGTTCACGAACCTCAGTTTCTGGCATGGATTCGCGGTCGTCAATCCCCACGGAACGGATGACGGTTGCCAATCCTCCCGCACGCGGGGGCAAAAATTTTGCGCGTGGTGCCAACCATATTTGGGGGTGGCGCGTCGCGGCCCGTGGGGGGGCGGCCATACCGGTCGCCTCTCTGGCCCGCCCGCTCGCGCCTCGTCCAACGCCACCGTTCATCCGGTCCCGTGGTGTCACCGTCCTTCCAATCACCTGTCACTCACGCCTCGCCGGGGAAGGAGGGCGCGCGGTCGCAATGGGGAAAACGCCATCCCCAAACTCGATCGCGGTCGAGTCGAGTAGCGCCTCGGTGAATCCGCGTCCGGCGGCTTCTCCCTTGGCCCTGGAAACCACGATCTTTTCCGCGACGTTGATTCCGGCCATGTCCTTCAAATGCTGCCAATGTTTCTCCCGCAGGTCGGTGAGCGTCTTGAGATCCGGGATGGACAAGTCACCGCGTTCCGCCTTCGCTTCCAGGTCGCAGAGCACGCCTTCCACCAAGGCCTCAATTCGCTGTGCTTGGCCGATCTGGGTATCGCGGACCAACGTGGCCATCTCGAGCGCTCGCGAGATCCCATCGGAAACCTCCGTGTCCGTGTTTGCCTTTTGTCGATCGCTCGCGCCTCGAAGGAGAGCGGAAGCCAGGTTCACGCTGATGTCCGCCTCGGAGCTGAACTTCCGCACCGTCCAGCCCTCGGCCAGTGCCAGCGGCAAAAAGGGCACCGCCCGATCCCGCTCCGCCGTCCTCGAAGGACCCCGGAGAACTGTGGAACAATCGGCCATTTGCCACCCTACCGGAAGGTGCCGTCCGGATCAATCGCGCCCGCCTGTAAAATCCTCCGCGCAGGGTAACACCGTGGCCCGCAAATCCCCGCAAAAGCATCTTCAAACCAGCCTTTTCGCCCGATCTGTTTGGAATCGGACCGGGGCACCAAACTTAACTGACTTGGCTGGCCATGTTGCCACCATCGTTGCCACTCAGCCCCTCCCGTTAATGCAACTCGTTGAAATTGAATAACCCGTCCCCGCCGGGAATCGAACCCAGATCTAGAGTTTAGGAAACCCTCGTTCTATCCGTTGAACTACGGGGACGGAAATCCAAGATTCGCATCGCTTGCGGATCGACTCAAGCGGCAGTTTTCGCTTCCTCAGGCCCGAATCGGGGTGGAACTTTTCTTGTCGGACGGCGTTTACGGGGAACGTTTCCGTTCGCCCCCATCCAACCCTCCCGACTCATGAAGTGGACCCTGTCTGTTCTCCTCCTCACGGCACCGCTCGTCGCGGCGGACCGTCCCAATGTGCTCTGGATCACGTCCGAGGACAACGGACCGCATCTCGGCTGCTACGGTGACACCTATGCGACGACACCGAATCTCGACGCGCTCGCGGCCAAGGGTCTCCGCTACACACGCGCCTGGTCGAACGCGCCGGTCTGCGCTCCTGCTCGCACGACGGTGATCTCGGGGCTTTATCCGCCTGCGACGGGCTCCGAGCACATGCGCTCGCAGACCACGCTGCCGGAGGGGATGAAACTGTTCCCCGCCTACCTGCGCGAGGCCGGCTACTACTGCACGAACGCGGCGAAAGAGGATTACAACCTCGTGAAGACGGACGACGTCTGGGACGAGAGCAGCGGCAAAGCCCACTGGCGGAACCGGGCCGAAGGACAGCCGTTCTTCGCGGTTTTCAATTCCACCCTGTCCCACGAATCGCAGATCCGGAATGCGATCCCGGAGGAGAACCGGATCCACGATCCGGCGAAGGTGCGGGTGCCTGCCTACCATCCCGACACGCCGGAGGTGCGCAAGGATTGGGCGCAGTATTATGACCGCCTCACGATGATGGATGCGCAGCTCGGCGGCCGTCTCCGCGAAATCGAAGAGGCGGGCCTCGCCGACGACACGATCCTCTTTTACTGGGGCGACCACGGCTCCGGCATGCCGCGGAACAAACGCTGGCCTTATCACTCGGGCCTGCATGTGCCGCTGATCGTGCATGTGCCGGAGAAGTGGAAGGCGCTCGCTCCGGATGACTACGCGGTGGGGGGCACGAGCGATCGTCTCGTCTCTTTCGTCGATCTCGCTCCGACGCTGCTGAGTCTCGCCGGGATCGAACCGGAGGAGTGGATGCAGGGCATCGCTTTTGCCGGGCAATTCGAGAAACCGGGGCGCGATTTCAATTATGGCTTCCGCGGTCGCATGGACGAGCGGATCGACCTGGTCCGTTCGGTCACGGACGGCCGCTTTGTTTATCTCAGGCAGTACCTGCCGCACCGGATCTACGGTCAATACATCGATTACATGTTCCAGACTCCGACGACGCGGGTGTGGCGGGGTTTGTTCGATGAAGGCAAGCTGAATCAAGACCAGTCGCATTTCTGGAAGGAGAAACCGGCGGAGGAACTCTACGATCTGCAGAACGACCGCGACGAGGTGGTGAATCTCATCGAGGCGCCGGAGTATGCCGAGGTGCTGGCGAAATTGCGCGGAGCGCACGAATCGTGGGAACATCGAATCCGCGACATCGGCTTCCTCCCCGAGGCGGAGATCCACGCGCGTGCCGCCGGCTCGACGCCCTACGAAGTGGCACGGGATCCGGCGAGATATGACTTCGACGCGGTCTTCACCGCCGCGAGGCTCGCGAGTTCGCGGAAGGTCGCGGACCTCCCCGTGATTGTGGCTTTGTTAGGGAGTCCCGATTCCGGCGTGCGCTACTGGGGCGCGACGGGTTTGCTGATCCACGGCCAGGCGGGCTTCGAGGCGGGCGCGGCGGCGTTACGGGAGGCGCTCGGTGATGATTGCGGCAGCGTGGCCATCGTCGCCGCGGAATCGCTGGGGCGTTTCGGGACGGAGGCGGATCGGGAAAAGGCCCTCGATCTGCTGCTCGCCCGGGCGGACCAGGAGAAGGGGAATGTCTTCGAGGCCATCCTCGCCTTGAACGCGCTCGATTACCTCGACGAAGCCGCCGCTCCGCGAATGGAGGCGATCCGTCAATTGCCGCGCAAGCCCGGGAAGCCGGCACCGCGGGTCGATGGCTACGCGGGCAGCTTGTTGAGGCATCTCATGGGAGAAAAGGGCGCACCGGCAGAGTAGCGGGTCGTCGACCCGCTGGCCGCAATGCGTCCCGGCGGGGGATTGACGGGTCGGGCAGCGATCGGGCACCATCGCGGAATCGATGTTGTCGCCCATGAACACGCCCCGCTCCCCCCGTGACCGCCGCCAGTTTTTGAAGACCGCCTCCGTCGCCGCCGCCGGGCTCGCGTGGAGTCCGGCGGTGCGGGCCGCCTCCGATCGCATCAGCCTCGCCGTGATCGGCACGGGCGGGATGGGATCGAACCATGTCCGCACCCTCTGCCAGCGGAAAGATGTCGATTTCCGCTGGATCATCGACACGGACCAGGATCGCGCCGCCGCCGCGGCGAAGACGGTGGAGGAGATGACCGGGCAAAAGCCGCAGGTCGCGCAGGACATGCGGCGCGCCTTCGACGACGCGGTGGTCCAAGCCTGCTTCATGGCCACGCCTGATCATTGGCATGCTCCCGGCGCGATCCTTGCGGCGGATGCGGGCAAGCATGTCTACGTCGAGAAGCCTTGTTCCCACAATGTGCGCGAGGGTCGTCTCCTCATCGAAGCGGCGGCGCGGAACGGCGTCGCGATCCAGGTCGGCACGCAGAGCCGCAGCACGGGTCATGTGCGGACGGTGATCGAAAAACTCCGCGCGGGCGTGATCGGCGAGATCCTCGTGGCGAAGGCGTGGAACAGCCAGAAGCGCGCCGATCATGGCGTGCAGCCGAATTCGGCGCCGCCTGCCTCGCTCGATTATGATCTCTGGCTCGGTCCGGTGCCGGAGGTGCCCTTCAAAAAAACCTACCATCCCGCGCACTGGCGCTGGTTCTTCCATTTCGGAGCGGGCGACTTCGGCAACGACGGTGTCCACGACATCGACATCGCCCGCTGGGGACTCGGTGTGGAGCGCCATCCCGACGTGATCCACGCGATGGGCGGCAAACTCTTTTTCGAGGACGACCAACAATGGCCGGACACGCTCTACTGTGGCTTCGAATATCACGAAGAGGGGAAGAAGGCGAAGCAGCTCGTCTTCGAGCAGCGCATCTGGAGTCCCTATGTGCAGGAAGGCCATGAAAACGGCTGCGCCTGGTATGGGACCGATGGCTACGTGATCGGTGGCAAGGCGAAGGGCTGGCAGATCTTCGGGCCGAAAAACCAACTCATCGAAACAATCGCCTCCGACGGGGTCGATCTCGCCGGTCACCATGAAAATTTCCTGCGCGTCGTGCGCGGCGAGGGCAAGGCGGAGGATCTCCACGCCGGGATCCTGACAAACCACTATTCCTCCTCGCTCTGCCATCTCGGCAATCTCGCGTGGAAGACGGGAAGGGTGCTCCATTTTGATCCGGTCGCGGAGACCTTTTCCGGTGATGCGGAGGCTTCGAAGGGGCTGCGACGCGACTACCGGGAGCACTGGGCGACGCCGAAGGGGGTGTGAAATCGGCGAAGGAGTCGGCGAATTTTCCGTCCGGGCTGGGGTTAACAAAATCGTTGCATTTTCCTCTTGGCAAAACGCCTCCATTTTTGGCAATCTCGCGCTTGTCATGAGAGCGCACGTTTCAGCCGACACGTTCCAATCGTCCCTTGACGGCGTCGCGCCACCGATTTCGGTTCCTCGGTCCTCGTTCCTCGTTCCTCGGCGCTGAGGCGAAAGTTTGTAAACGCTCGTGGCACTGTTCCTCCCGGCCGTCCGTTCCGGGTTCCATCGGGTTTCGTCGTGTCCGTGCCGATCTCGCAATGAGGTCGTGAGGGCTCATCACTGATTCATTCTCGCCATGCCGACTCCCACTCCCACGCCGACGCCCACACCGACACCGTTCGTGCCGACACCCACGCCAACGCCGACGCCGACACCGTTCGTGCCAACACCGACGCCGACGCCCACGCCGACACCGTTCGTGCCAACGCCGACGCCAACGCCCACACCGACTCCGTTCGTGCCAACGCCGACGCCGACTCCACCGCTGCCCACGCCAACGCCGACTCCACCGCTGCCAACCCCCACTCCGACGCCGACGCCCACGCCATCCGCACCACCTACGCCGACGCCGCCTCCAACTCCGACCCCATCCGCTCCGCCATCGTCTCCGCCTCCGACACCACCGGCCACAGCACCACCTTACGACGAAGACATTCCGGACCCGTCACCAACGCCATCGTGCCCGCCGGACTGAAGGTCCGCCGACGCCTCGCTTTTCGGGTGTCGAAGGCGCGGCTGTTTTCCGCATCCCAAAACCCAACGCCTCATGATCCTCCGCTCCATTGCACCGCAGTTCCGTGGTACGGGACTGTCCACCGGATTGAACCATCGGCTCCGCTACGTCGCCCGACTTTCCACCAACGACGGGGGAGCCAACGGGAATAGTTGGGTCATTACCCGTCTTCCTTATCTCTACTATAGCCCGGACACGATCGGCGGGATGCCCGCGTTGGTGATCCTCAACGGTGCTGGAGGCGCTCGATGGGAGTGGGTTCCCGGAACGGGATATGTCGGCCTATACGGGACGCGTCGTCACCTCCTTGTCGATGGCATGAACCTCCGCATGCTCAATCCCGACGGGGGTGTCATGACCTTTGTCGGTCCGGACACGGCGTCGTCGCGTCGTGGGAAACTGAGCGGAGCTGTCAGTCCAAGCGACGTCGTGACGGTGATCGCCTTCGATTCGAACCACAATGCGATCAGCGAGACCCGCACCGATCCCGTCTCCGGCGACCAAGCCATGTTGCTCTACACCTTCGCTCCGTCCGGAGTGCATCTGGGCCGGATCACGCGGGTGGAAAAGCGTCTCGTCCGCTCCGGTGTCGAGCATCCCATCCACCGATGGCTCTTCACCTACCACAGCGGAGCGGACAGCGCCGGAAGCCTCAACGACCTCAAGACCGCCGAGGAGCAGGTAATGGAGGAGGCGAGCGGCTCGTGGGCGAGCCTCGGGACGCGCTACTTCCGCTATTACAAAAGCAATTCCGGGATTGGCTTCACTCACGGTTTGCGCTATGTACTGGAGGCGGATGGGTATGCCCGCATGAAGGAACTCGGAATCGATCCCGAAAACGTCTCGCAGACGACGGATGCCGTCCTCGCCGGATACGCCGCGGAGTCTTACGAATACGACTCCGACCGCCGCCACAGCAAGGTCGTTCTCCGAGCCGGGACCGAGACGACGACCTATGTCCGCCTCAACAGCGACGGCGCCGTCGGACGCAACTGGTCGCGCCGCGAGATCGCGACCCGGCCCGACGGCTCAACCCTGACGACTTACT
>JALRFZ010000570.1 GCA_023253615.1 Verrucomicrobiales bacterium
AAAGGAGCGGGGCATGGGACCGGCCAACTAAGCGACGGAAAAGAGCGGATTTCAACCAATCCCGCCGGCTCTGGAACCCAAAAACAACCGCGATTGGCAGAGATAAAGCCATCTCCCAATTTCCGATGATTCGCCTCTTTCTGATCATCGGCATCAACAAAATAAATAGCCTGGCTATATCTGGCGGAGCAACCGTAACGCATATCGGCATAGCAATGGTAAAATGATCGGTATTCATTCAATAAATGGCGGGATTCCAGAGGTGAATCTGAAATCCAATCGACGGTTCATCCATTTTATTAATAGCCTGGCATTTTATAATGTGGCTGGGTTCTTCGCGATGGGGGGCTTCAGCCGGCGTTTTGGCGGGACCAGAACTCAAGAACCCGAAAGGGTGAGCCTTTCCGGTTGGCACTTTGGCGCAAAGCTGGCAAAATGGCGCTTGAGAACGGGAATACTTAGGATTCCTTAAGCAATTTTTCTCCTCCCTCCATCCCTCCCCCATGAAACAGGCCTACGAGCTCTTCCAGGACATGAAACCGGAGACGGCCCTTGCCGTCTTCCAATACCTCCGTGACGAGCAGCGCGAGGTCTACAAGGCGACGATCAATTCACTCGCGGCCAATCGGAAGTTCCGTCCGGTCATCATCCAGCGGAAGCCGGTGACGGAGCAGATCGATTGGATCCTCAAGAACGTGAAGCTCCGCGGATCCGCCGAGATCGCCGCCCAGGTCCTGCAGCTCTGGCTGCTGAAGGGACACACCGGTCTGCTCAAGGGATTCCTCGACGGACTGGGCATCGAACACGACGGCGAGGGCGCGGCCGAAGACATTCCGGATGATCTGGATGCGAAGAAGCTCAAGAGCACCGTCACCGCCCTGCTCAAGGATCATGAGGCGGAGGTCGTGAAAATTTACCTGCATGTCTTCCAGCTCCAGCGCACCGGCGGATGGCCCGAGATCACCTCGCTGATCGAGGCGACGCCCGAGCTTCAGTTTGGCGCGGTGCCCGCCCCGGCGGAAGAAAAGGCGAAGCCAGCCAAGAAAGCCGCCAAGACGGAGGAAGCACCGGCCGAAGTGGCGGCGGATGCGGAGGAGGCCTGATTCTGCGATCTGTTCGATTCGATCCCGATGAAAAGCGCCTACGAACGAGCCATGGAGCGCTTCGGCCAGTCCGATCCGCTGCCCGCCCTGACCGATGCCCAAAAGGCGGAGCTGGCGGCGATCTCGGACAAGTTCAAGGCGAAGATCGCCGAGCGCGAACTCTTTCTCAACGATCTCGTCGCCAAGGCGATCGGCGAAGGGCGCTATCACGAAGTGCCGGAACTGAAGACGCAACTCGCCCGCGAGACCGCGAGTCTCAACGAGGAATGCGAAGCGGCGAAGGAAAAGGCAAGGGCCTCGTTTTCGTGATCCTCCGTCCCATCGCGGTCTCCGCTGGCGAGGCTGGAAAAGTGCGCTAGATTCGCGCCCTTCATGCTGGCCGTCGATCGAGTCACTGTCCAATACGGGGCCCGGAATCTCTTCCGGGACCTTTCCTTCACCGTGCGCCCGAAAGAGCGTTGGTCGCTCGCCGGACCGAACGGCGCGGGCAAGTCGACCCTGATGAAAATCATCGCGGGGATCGAGAAGGCGGACACCGGCGGCATCATCAAGGCGAAGCAGACGACGGTCGGCTACCTCCCCCAGGAAGGGGTTTCCCACAAGGGTTCGACGGTGATGGAGGAGGTCGAGAAGGCCTTCGACGACGTGCGCCAGCTGCAGATCGAATTGAAGGAAGTCGAAGCCGAACTCGAGACGGTCGATCCTTCGAGCGAGGCCTACGGCGATCTCCTCGAGGTCTTCGGCGATCTCACCCTGCGCCTCGACCATCACGATGTCAGCAAGATGAAACCCCGCATCGCCACGGTGCTGGGGGGCCTGGGTTTTTCCAAAGCCGACTTCGACCGGCAGACCGGAGAATTCAGCGGCGGCTGGCAGATGCGCATCGCCATGGCGAAACTCCTCCTCCAGGAGCCGTCCGTGCTCCTCCTCGACGAACCGACGAACCACCTCGACATCGAGACGGTGCAATGGCTCGAGCAATGGCTGCGCAACTACGGTGGGGCGATCATCCTGATCTCGCACGATCGCAGCATGCTCGACAACCTCACCAACCGCACCCTCGCTTTCGAGAACGGCGGCGTGCAGCAGTATTCGGGGAACTACTCCTTCTACCTGGCCGAGCGGGTCGCCCGCCGTGAGCAGGCCGAGCGCGCTTTCAAAAACCAGGCCCGCGAGATTGAGAAGGCCGAGAAACTCATCAACCGCTTCCGGGCCAAGGCTTCGAAGGCGAAGATGGTGCAGTCGCGCATCAAGGCGCTGGAAAAGGTCGAGCGGATCGAGCTGGAGCAGGACGCGGCGACGATGGATTTCCGTTTTCCCCAGCCCGAGCGCAGCGGCCAGACCGTGTTGAAGCTCGAGAAAGTCTGCCGCTACTACGGCGACAACAAGGTCATCGAGAACCTCGACTTTGCCATCGAGCGCGGCGACAAGATCGCCATCGTCGGGGTCAACGGCGCCGGCAAGTCGACTTTCTCCCGTCTCATCGCCCGCATCGAGGAGCCGACCTCCGGAACGATCACCGAGGGACACAAGGTCGGGATCGCCTATTTCTCGCAGACGCACGCCGACGAACTCGATCCGACGAAGACCGTGCTCGGCACGATGGAGGGCAGTGTCACTGCGGCGGCGGCGGGGAATCTGCGCACCCT
>JALRFZ010000656.1 GCA_023253615.1 Verrucomicrobiales bacterium
CTAAATTACTTAAAATTTCCTCAATGTGTTGGTGAATTTTCAGGATAGGATAGGGCTGATTACCTTGGGCTAAACCTGGGGAATGGTCTTGAGACGTTGGTTTTTCTAGCCTTTGATCCTGTTTCCAATCCGGTGCGACAACACGTCCTGCCAGATCACCAAAGGCGGTGCGGACGTATTGGTTTTCGCCGGAGACAAAGGCGGCGGTGCCGGGGATGAGATTGGTCTCGCCGACGAAACCGGCGACGAAGGCGTTGGCGGGGCGGCGGTAGAGCTCCTCCGGGGTGCCGACCTGGGCAAGGCGTCCGGCATCGAGCACGGCCATGCGATCGGCCATGGAGAGGGCTTCCTTCTGATCGTGGGTGACGTAGATGGCGGTGAGGCCGAAGTCCTTGCAGATGCGGCGGATCTCGCCGCGCATCTCGATGCGGAGTTTGGCGTCGAGGTTGGAGAGGGGTTCATCGAGGAGGAGGCAACGCGGCCGAATGACGAGGGCGCGGGCGAGGGCGACACGTTGCTGCTGGCCGCCGGAGAGTTGGTTGATCTTGCGGGTGCCGAGGCCTTCCATCCGCACCATGGCGAGGGCTTCCTCGACGCGGCTTTTCGTTTCGCTTTTGGAGACACGTCGCTCCTCGAGTCCGAAGGCGACGTTGCGGAAAACATTGAGGTGCGGCCAGAGGGCGTAGCTCTGGAACATCATGCCGGTCTCGCGCTTGTGGGGCGGCACGCGGGTGACGTCGTCTCCATCGAAGTGGATGCTGCCCTGATCCGGAAAGTGAAAGCCGGCGATGGCGCGGAGGAGGGTGGTCTTGCCACAGCCGGAGGGGCCGAGCAGGAAGAAGAGTTCGCCCCCGGCGATCCCGAGATCGACGTGGTCGAGGGCGACGAGATCGCCGAAACGTTTCACAAGTCCGCGGATGGAGAGGGAGACCATGTCTGTGCGCGCTTTCCTGTAGCGGATTTCACGCCGGGGGACAAGGAATTTGGCGTCCCCCGGGATCGGCGAAACGAGTCACCTGGGAAGTCACGGTCTCGGCCCTTGCCGACCCCACAAGATCCCCGCGATGGCCTCGAAGAGCTTGGCTTTGAGATCGGGGCTGAAGCCGGTGTGGACCCACGCGATTTTTCCCTGGGGATCGATGACGACGGTGTGGGGGATGCTTTCGACCTCGTAGGAATTGCTGACTTTCAGATTGAAGTCGAGGGCGACGGGGGTGTCCTGCCATTGGCGGGCTTCGAGAAAGCCGGTGATGAGCGGCGGGGTCTCGCCCTGGTTCACGGCGAGGAAGGTGACGGCATCGGGCGGGAAGGCGGCGATGGCTGCCGTGACCTCGGGCATGGCCTTGATGCAGGGGCCGCACCAGGTCGCCCAGAAATCGAGGACGACGACTTTGTCGCGATGGTCGTCGAGGGAGAAGGTGGAATCGTCGAGGAGGGAGAGCTCGAAGGCGGGGGCTTCCTTCCCGATGAGGGGAGAGTCGGGGGTTCCGCCTGGATCGGGGATGGTGGGATCAGGGGTGAAGACGGGCTGCCAATCGTGGTAGGCGACGAGGTCCATGGGCTCGGCCTGGTGCAGGGGAAGGGCGGGGGATCGGTGGATCTCCCGGATCTGCTCGAGTGAGACGCGGCATGTCCCGAGGATGGCGGAGGCTCCGGCGAGGCGGTTTTGTTCGACGGATCGGCCGGCGAGGCGGAGGCGGCTGCCGTCGCGGAGGACGAGCTGGTGGGTCACGGAGAAATCGTAGGTGGCGAGGCGGCGTCGATGGTTCTCCTCATCGATGGCGGAGGCGGCGCCGGATTCCGATTCGGAGGAATCGCCGTCTTCGAGGGTTTCGCCTTCGTCCGCGTCGATTTCTCCGACATCGGTTTCCTCCTCGTCCGGTGTGTCGGCGGGAGGCGCGTCGGCATCAGCCCCGGCAGCAGCGGCAGCGGCATCGGGCGCGGCAACGGGGGTGCCGAGACGCACGATGCTGGCGACGCGGGCCCGGGGGATTTCGAGAGGTGCTCCGTTCGCGTGGAATCGCACCGTCGTGGCATCGGCGGACTCGAGCGTGCCGCGGAGGAGATCGCCGTTCGGGGCGATGAGGAGATGGGTGGGCGGTTTCGCGCGCATCGTCCGCGGGACGGCGAGGGCGTGGGCCTTGGCACGCGGATCGATGATGCGGAGCGGCACGCTGCCCGGAGAGGTCTCGACACGGAAATCGCTGATGACGATGGCGCTGCCGGCCTGATTCCATCCCTGCCAGCCGCCTCCCATCTTGAAGTAGAGGCCGTTGCCGGAGACCTTTTCGGAATCGACTTTCAGGGTCAGGGAGGACTTGCCGTTGATGTGGACGACGACGGATTCAGGGGTGGCGTGGAGATCGATGGTGGCGCGGTTGTTGGCGATGGGGATCTGATCTCCGGAAAAGGAAAAGGCTCCGCTCTCGTTCAGTTTTCCGATGAAGAGGCGGTTCCCCTGGGCGGCGATGATGACGTCGGTGGAGGGGTGGCTGGTGTCGGGGCCGGAGGTGAAGAGGCGGATCGTCATGGCTCCGTAGGATTCCTGCCATTCCGCCAGAAAGCGGATGCGGTCTCCGAGGAGGATGGAGGGATTGCCGAAGGTGCCGCCCCGCAGGGTCGCGGTCTCCTGGGTGAGGGCGATTTCATCGTCGGCTTCCTTGATCTCCTCCCACTCGGGATCCCGGAAGCCGTTGAGGAGTCGTCCGGAGGTGCCGGTGTCGATGGCCCGGACCTGGGTGGCATCGATCTCGATGCGACCGGTCACGGGGCTGTCGAAGAGGACTTTTTCCGGGGTGATGGAGGCGAGGTTGCCGGCGAGGATTTCGTCGGTATCGAGGTAAAGCCGCGCTTGGCCGAGCCCGGCGGGAGCTTCGGAGTCGTCTCCGCCGAGGGTGCCGCGGGTGATGCCGACGGTGGCGTCCGGAGCAAAAGCCACGGCACCGGCGGCACCGGGCGGCTGCCACGCGAGGAGGGTCGCATCGCCGGCTCCGGCGGCGAGGCGGAGGTGGCCGCGCAGGGTGATCCCGCCGGTGGTGAGCCGGTCGGCCCCGGCGACGAGGGGCTCGGCATTCTCGGGAAAGCGCACTTCGCGGCCACCGTCGAGGGCGGCGGAGAGCGGGTTGTCGGCCCAATCCGGCTGCAGGGCGAGACGGCCGGACCCGAGGCGCACGAAACGTCCGCTCAGCGAGCTGCCATTGGCCCAGGCGATGCGGGTGA
>JALRFZ010000657.1 GCA_023253615.1 Verrucomicrobiales bacterium
ACTCCTCGGCGGTGCGGGGTGGAACATCGCCGATCCGGCCGGCGGTCCCGGGGACGTGGATCTGAATTACCAAAGCATCCGCGTCGGCCTCGGGATTGATCGTCGTCTCAGCGGCCCCTGGTGGGCCTACCTCGATGCCGGCATGCAGCTCGCCCAGGAAATCGAGATCACCGGGGCTCCCTATCGCTTTCAGGAAGATCTCGACAATTCCGCCTACGTCACCGGCGGGGTGAAGCTGCGATTTTGAGCTTGGACGACCTGCCACTCACCCGTTGCGAAATTGCTGCGCGAGACGCCGCACGCATTTCACCTGGGCTTCGGTCTCCAGACAGCATTTCCGGCGGGCGCGGATCCACTCGACCGGATCGGTGCCTTTGGGAATGAATCCGGCCCTCGCACACCAGGCCGCGATGAATTGACCGGTGCGCCCACATCCCGCGACGCAATGGATCACGACCGGCTCGCGAGCCTCGTGGTGGTGATCCATGATCTCCAGGAAACGCTCGATTTGGGCATCCGTCGGCACGCCGTAGTCGGGCACGTGGATGTGGTAGTAGGCGAAGTGCGGCGGCACGTCGCGGCGGTTGTCGAACTCGCAGCAATTGACGACGGCGCGGACCTTCTTCCGGCCATAGATCTCGAAGACATACGGATCCGGCCACCACGAAGCGGCGATGACGTCTTCGACGATCCAGGTGAAGGGCTCGGTGCGTTCCGGCTGGCCCTTCTCCGGCCAATACCAGGGGCGGACAAGTTTCGACATGGGCGATGGATCGATATCGCGCGAAAGGCCGGGAGGAAAGCGAATTGCGAGGGATCGAGGTCACAATCCGGCTCGAATCGGTCAATCACCGGAGTTGCCTGTCCTCCGCCTCCGGTGCTAGGCTCCTCCATCGTCCCGCCTCCATGATCGACAAGGAGTCACTCTTCGCCCGACTCGAACAATTCCCCGGGGATTGGGAAAACCGGCTCGCTTTGATCGAGCTCGCGATCCGGGAAGACGATCTGCCCGGAGCGAAACGGCTCGTCCGCGCCGCTCCCCCCCACGTCGCGACTCCGCCGGAGATCCAGGTGCGGCTGCACGCCCTGCTCACCCGTGGGAAAGAGGCGCTCGCTCCTCTCGCTCCCTCGCCCGTGCCGGCGGAGCCAGTTCCCGCGGAGACGTCCGGGACTCCCGTGCCGGTGGAAACCGCGGCTCCCGGGCCGCCCTCGCCGGCACCGGCGCCGGCACCGGCGCCCGTCGCCGCGTCCGCCGGGACGGAAGGCGGACTCGCCGCCTTGGTCGAAGCCGACGTCGCCATCCCCGCAAGGCAGCGGCAGGGAGCCCGCGTCTCCTCGCGTGCCTCCAGACACGCGCCGAAAGCGCCTCCCCCGATCGATCGCAGGGCCGGGCGTGAAAAATGGAACGATTACGATGGCGGGCTCAAGATCGTCGATCTCGATCCCCCGGAAACGCACGAGCGCCCCACCTCCGCTCCCGAGCGCGGCTCCTCTCTCTCGCTCGCCCTGTTCGCCCATGTCGCCCTGATCGTCATCCTCAGCCTCGTCGCCGTGGAGGTGAGCCGTCCCGACCCGCCGCAACTCGTCGTCTCGGTCATCCACGAGCGCGAAGCCGAGCTCGTCACCACGCGCATCACGCGTCCCACCCCCGAGGTGAAACCATCGGCGGCATCAGCCCAATCGGTCGATGTGATCACCTCCGTCTCGGCCTCGTCGACCTTCAACGTGCCCGAAGTCGAGAACCCTTCGGACACCCTCATCACCTCGACCATGACCGGAGTCGCACCCGCCGGCACGGGCATGAGCTTCTCCACCGCCGCCGTCGACAGCTCGGACGTGAATTTCTTCGGCCTCTCCGGCAGCGGTCGGAAGATCGTCTTCATCATCGACGCCACCCCCGAGATGCTCGTCGATGAAAAGGGCGGGATGAGCGCCTACAACAAGGTGAAGGACGAGGTCGGCATCATGCTCGCGAACCTGAACCGCGGCACCCATTTCAATCTGCTGCTCTATCAGGGCAAGGAAGTCGTCGCCTTTCGTCCCGAAATGGTCCCCGGCCTGCCTTCGAACCTGCGGCAGGCGATCGAATGGCTCGATCCGCTGAACCGCGACTACGGTGCCCTCGGACTGCGCGGTGATTTCGGCACCCCCGTCGAAGTCACCACGAACGAAAAACTGCCCATCGCCGCGATCGACGTCGCGCATTACACCAAGGCGGTGCAGAAAGCGCTCGAGTGGCAGGCCAGCGCGATCTTTTGCATCACGGCAGGCTACCGGGGCATGGCGCGAGCCCCGACTCCGGAGATGCTCGAAAAAATGGCCAAGATGCCGCCGGCCGATCCCGGCACGATCGATCCACGCGAGCAGGAGGCCTGGCAGAAGGCCGTCGCGAAGACGCGGGAGTGGCTGGAAAAAGAAAACGCGGCGCGCCGTGGGAAAGGACTCGATCCCAAGGTGGTGACGAATTTCGGCCAGCTCGTGCGGGAGATCACCGGGGCCACCCCGCCTCAACGAAGGGGCGGCAACGACGGAGGCAATGCGATGCCGGGAATGCCCGATGTCACCCCCGAAGACATCGAGCGACAGGTGGACCTGCTCGTGAAATGGCAATTCAAGGAACAGGGCCACGAGGAACCGAGCGTTCACCTGGTCCTTTTTCTCGGAGAAGAGGAAGAGATCGCCGATGCGGAGGAGGATCATTTCAAGGCCCTGACCCGGAAGAATCGCGGCAAGCTGAAAGTACTCCGGGGTCTCGCCGCCCTGAAAAACGTGACCGGCGCGGGATCGGAGTGATCTTCCCGATTGACTTCGTTTCACTCCGTCCATCTCCACTTCGCTCCGATTCTCTTCACTCCATGATCCGACCCTCTTTGCTCATCGCCCTCCTCGCGGCCTGCACCCCGCTCTCCGCCGCGGAGAAGCCCAACGTCCTCCTCATCCTCGTCGACGACCTCAAGCCCGCGCTCGGTTGCTACGGGGATCCACACGCGAAGACGCCGAATCTCGACGCGCTCGCCTCGCGCGGGATGCGGTTCGACCTCGCCTATTGCAACCAGGCGGTCTGCGCGCCCTCGCGTTTTCATCTCATGCTGGGTTCGCACTCGACCTCGTCGGGACTCTTCGGACTCGGCGACCAACTCCGGAAAAAATGGCCCGACGCCGTGACCCTGCCGCAACACTTCGCGAAACACGGCGGTTACCGCACCGAGTCGATCGGCAAGGTCTTCCATGTCGGCCACGGGAACGAGGGCGACCCGTCGTCGTTCACCGTGCCGCCCTTCAAGGACAAGGTCATCGAATACCTCGATCCGGCGAGCACGCGGGGCGGACAACTGACGCGCGAGGAGGCGCTCTTCACGAACCAGCGGCTGAATGAGATCCCCTCGCTCCCCCGTGGCGCGGCCTGGGAATCGCCCGAGGTCCCCGACGAGGCCTACGCCGACGGACGCGTCGCGAACGAGGCGGTGAAACGTCTCGGCGAGGCGAAACTCCGGCGCGAAAAGGAGGGCACGCCGTTTTTTCTGGCGGTCGGATTCGTGCGTCCGCACCTGCCCTTCTCCGCTCCGAAAAAGTATTGGGATCTCCACGACCCCGGGACCCTGCCATTACCGGAACGGGAAACCCCGCCCGTCGGTGCTCCGCCTGTCGCCAACAAGATCGGCGGAGAGATCGCCGCCTACGATCCCGTGCCGGTGAAGACGCCGGGCAAGGAATTCCCCGAAAACCTCAAGCGGAACCTCATCCACGGCTACTACGCGAGCACGAGCTACGTCGACGCGCAGATCGGCAAAGTCCTCGCCGCGCTCGATGATCTCGGTCTCGATGAAAACACCCTCGTCGTCCTCTGGGGCGATCACGGATTCCACCTCGGCGACCACGGGATGTGGACGAAACACACGAACTACGAGCAGGCCACGCGGATTCCGCTCATCGTCGTCGCTCCCGGCCTCACCACCGCCGGCTCCTCGACCCGTCAGCCGTGTGGCACGGTCGATCTCTTTCCCACCCTCGCCGAACTCGCCGGATTGCCCGCGCCGACGGGTCCCCAGCCGATCGATGGGCTCAGCCTCGTGCCGGTGCTGCGCGATCCGGAGGCTCGTGTGCGCGACCACACCTTCCACTGTTTCCCGAAGGCCAAACTCGGCCGCGCCATCCGCACGGAACGCTACCGGCTCGTCGAGTGGAGGGAACAGGAAAAGCCGGACGCGCCTCCTGCCTGGGAGCTCTACGATCTCATCGAGGATCCTGACGAAACGAGAAATCTGGCGGGGGAACGCCCGGAAGTGATGGCGGAGCTGCGTGAAAAACTTTCGTGACTCTTATTCGCCCCACTCCAACGCGGCCCGGCGCCGCCCTTCTTACGGCGGACTTGCGGGCTGGACGCCGGACCGTTTTTGGTGCAAAAAGGATCTGATGCATCGCCAAATCCCCCTCATTCTCGGTCTCCTCGCCCTCATCGCTCCGGCCCGGGCGCAGGAATCCCTTTTCAACGGCAAGGACCTCACCGGTTGGAAAGGCCTCCCGCAATTCTGGTCGGTGAAAGACGGCGTCATCGTCGGCGAGACCACCGCGGAGAATCCGACGAAGGGGAACACCTTCCTGATCTGGCAGGGCGGCGAGGTCGCCGACTTCGAGATCACCGCGGAGGTGCGCTTCAAGGGGAACAACTCGGGCCTGCAATACCGCAGCGAGATCGTCGATGAGGCGAATTTCGTCCTGAAGGGCTACCAGGCCGACCTGCATCCCGCGCAGAACTATTTCGGCATGCTCTACGGCGAGAAGCTCGGCAAGCGCGGCATCATCGCCCAGCGCGGGCAGCGCGTCGAGATCGGCCCTGACGGAAACACCAAAGTCGTCGGCGAGGTCGGCGACAAGACCGAGCTGAAGGACTGGGAGTGGAACACCCTCCGGGTCATCGCCGTCGGCAACCGTCTCCTCCACCAGATCAACGATGTCACCACCGTCGACATCACCGACAGCCATCCCGAGGCCCTGGCCTCCGGGGCCATCGGTCTGCAACTCCACGCCGGACCGCCCATGCGGGTCGAATACAAGAACATCCAGTTCCGCAAACTGAGCGACAGCGAAGGCCAGGGCGTCCTCAAGCAAGCGATCGAGACGAGCGCGAAGAAGGAGAACCCCGCCGCCAAGCCGGCTGCCCAAGCCAAGCCCGTCGCCGCGGCCGCTCCCGCACCCCGCATCGCTTATCAATGGATCACGGCCCAACCGCTCTCGACCTGGATCTGGCGGGCCGACGCCGTGAACGACGACTGGATCTACCTGCGCAAAACCTTCGACATCGCCGGCGAAGTCAAATCGGCGAAACTCTACGCCACCTGCGACAACGAGCTCGAGCTCTGGATCAACGGCGAGAACGCCGGACGCGCCCCAGACTGGGGATCGCCCATCCTGAATCCCGCCGCGACGAAACTGCTCAAAAGCGGCAAAAACGTGATCGCCGCGAAGGCCCGCAACCGGGGAGGTGCCGCCGCCTTCACCCTGAAGCTCGAGTATGAAACGACTGACGGAAAAAAGGCGACGGTGATCAGCGAGCCCGATTGGAAACTCTCTCTCGCCGAAGCCGATGGATGGAAGACGGCCGCCTTCGATGACGCCGGCTGGAACGGCAAACTCAAGGCCCACGGCAAGTTCGGCGTCGGTCCCTGGGGCATCGCCGGGATCGATGGACCGGGCGGCGGAGGTGGTGGCGGCAGTTCTCCACTGGAGCCCTCGGACATCACCGTGGTCGATGGTTTCAAGGTCGAACTGCTTTACACCGTACCGAAGGAAGAAGAGGGTTCGTGGGTGGCGCTGACCACCGATGACAAGGGCCGCTTGCTCGCGAGCGATCAGGGCGACAAGGGACTTTACCGCATCGACGTCTCCGGTGCCGAAGCGAAGGTCGAGAAGATGCCCGTCGATGTTTCCGCCGGACAAGGGATGGTCTGGGCTTTCGACGCCCTCTGGTTCCATCGCAACGGCGGCAAGCTCCACCGCGTGACCGACAGCGACGGCGACGGAAAGCTCGACAAGGCCGAGGAGATCCCCAGTGCCACCGGCGGCGGCGAACACGGAAACCACGCCGTGATCGTCACCGAGGATGGCTCGCAGCTCTACGTGAACTCGGGCAACCACACCGATCTGCCTCCCGCCGAAGTGATCTCGGGATCGCGCGTGAAGGGATGGCAGGAGGATCTCCTGCTCCCCCGCATGTGGGACGCGCGCGGCCATGCCCGCGGTCGCCTCGCCCCCGGCGGCTGGGTGACCCGCTTCGACCCGGAGACCCGGAAACAGGAAATCTTTTCCATCGGCTTCCGCAACCAGTACGACCTCGCCCTCAACCGGAACGGTGATCTCTTCACCTACGACGCCGACATGGAGTGGGACATGGGCACTCCCTGGTACCGCCCCACCCGCATCAACCACGTCGTGAGCGGATCGGACTACGGATGGCGCAGCGGCTCGGGCAAATGGCCCTCCTACTACGAAGACAGCCTGCCCCCCGTCGTCGATATCGGTCCGGGATCGCCCACCGGTGTCGCTTCGGGGCTCGGCGCCAGGTTCCCCGCTGAATACCAGGACGCGATTTACGCGCTCGACTGGACCTTCGGCACGATCTACGCGATCCATCTTCAGGCCGAGGGTGCCGGCTACACCGGCAAAGCCGAGCCCTTCGTCTTCGGTGCTCCCCTCCCCGTCACCGACGCCATCGTTGGCAAGGATGGAGCGATGTATTTCACCATCGGCGGACGCAACACCCAGAGCGCGCTGTATCGGGTGACCTACACGAAACCGATCGGCAAAGAAGAGGCCGTCGCCGAGCCGAAAGAGATCACCGAAGCCCGCGCCCTGCGCCGCAATCTTGAGACCTTCCATGGCAAGGAGAACGCCGCCGCGATCGAAAAGGCCTGGCCCCATCTCGCGAGCCCCGATCGCTTCCTCCGCCACGCCGCCCGCGTCGCGATCGAGTCGCAGCCCGTCGCGCAATGGGCCGACAAGGTCCTCACCGCGACCGATCCTCAGACCCGCATCACCGGAGCCGTCGCCCTCGCCCGCCAAGGCGATGCCCCGACCCACGGAGCGAAACTCACCGCCGCCCTTCTCGAGATGGATGCGGCGAGCCTGACCGAACCCCAGCTCCTCGGGTATCTGCGCGCCTGGCAGCTCAATCTCATCCGTCTCGGCAAACCCACGGGAGCGGACCGGGAAAAAGTCGTCGCCAAACTCGACGCCCTGCTCCCCGCGAAATCGGCCGACGCGAATGTGGAATTGGTGAATCTGTTGGTCGCCCTCGAGGCACCCTCGGTGATCGAGAAGGCCCTGACCTTGATCGAAAACCCGGGTGCTCCCGAGATCCCCGACTGGGCCGAACTCGTCACCCGCAACCAGGGCT
>JALRFZ010000784.1 GCA_023253615.1 Verrucomicrobiales bacterium
ACATCCCGCTCGCCTGCACCCCCGAGCCCTCCAGCGCCGCGCCGGTGACGGGGGCGGTCGAGCCCTGCGAGACGGAATTTGATTTCGCCAATACCGTGACCCGCCTCCATGAGGAGCCGCGCGTGACGAAACCCTACACCGAGGACGAATGGCGGACGATCGAAGCGCTCGGTCATGCCGTCGACGCGCGTCTCGTGAAGGGCGATGTGCGTCTCACCATGGGGGGCGAGCCGACCTTTGTCTCGGTCGATGACATGGATGGAGACGAGTGGAACACCTCGGCCGACGGCGAGATGAAGCGCACCCGCGCGATCGATCTGACCTGGCGTCTCCGCGATGCCTTCGCTCCCGGTGGCATGATCTGGTTCGGGGAAGGGAAGTGGTATCCCGGCGAGCCGGTGCCGCGCTGGGCCTATGGCATTTTTTGGAGGAAAGACGGCTACCCGATGTGGCGATCGATCGCGACCCTCGCCGATCCTTCGAAACCGGGTCGCTACGGTTACGAGGAGCCGGGCATCCTCACCCGTGGGATCGCCGAGGTCCTCGGGATCCCGCAGGACTGCGTGATGCCCGCGCTCGAGGACGTCGAATATTATCGCTGGCGCGCCTCGACGCTGCCCCACTTCGAGAACGAACTCGAGGCCTCCGCCGATGACTCTCTGGAGCGCCGCACTTTGGCCGCCCTCGGCAAACGCGGGCTCGAGGTGCCGAGCGGATACGTGCTACCGGTCTATCATCATCCGACCTCCCGTCGATGGACGGGGGCGCGCTGGCAGTTGAAGCGGGGCGATCTCTACCTCATCCCCGGATCTTCGGCGATGGGATTTCGTCTGCCCCTCGACTCGATCCGCAAGGCGACAGAGGAGGACATTCTCAAGGAGCGGATGCCGCTGAAGGACGTTTTCCCCGATCTCGCTCCCGATCCGCTCAGCCTCTATGATGCGCCCGCGACGATGATGGACGACGGCTGGATCCCGCGCACCGCCTTGTCGGTGGAGACGCGCGAAGGCCGCCTCCACGTCTTTTTCCCGCCGACCGCCACGCTCGAAGCCTATCTCGAGCTCCTCGCCGCGGTGGAGATGGCGGCGACGAAGGCAAATCTCACCGTCGTCATCGAAGGCTACGAGCCGCCCCACGATCCGCGCATCGAGCGGCTGAAGGTGACACCCGATCCCGGCGTGATCGAGGTGAACATCCATCCCTCGGCCACCTGGGATGAGCTCGTCTCGCGCACCACCACCTTGTATGAGCAGGCCCGGCTCGCCCGGCTGGGGGCCGAGAAGTTCATGCTCGATGGCAAACACAGCGGCACGGGCGGGGGGAACCACGTCGTGATCGGTGGAAAAACGCCGAAGGACAGTCCCTTCCTCCGCCGTCCCGATCTTCTCGCCAGTCTCGTGGCCTATTGGCAGAATCATCCGGGTCTGTCGTATCTCTTTTCGGGCCTGTTCATCGGACCGACGAGCCAGGCCCCGCGGGTCGATGAGACGCGCGATGATCGGTTGTTCGAGCTCGACATCGCCCTCGCCGCGCTCCGTCGTGGAGTCGATCCGCCCTGGATGGTCGATCGCATCATGCGGCACCTCCTCACCGATCTGACGGGCAACACGCACCGCGCCGAGTTCTGCATCGACAAGCTCGCGTCACCCGATTCGGCGAGTGGATCGTTGGGCCTTGTCGAGCTGCGGGCTTTCGAAATGCCGCCGCATCTCCGCATGGCTCTCGTGCAGAGTTTGCTCGTGCGATCGCTCATCCTCCTCTTCTGGGAGAAACCCTATCGCCATTCCTCGGTGCGGTGGGGCACCGGCCTGCACGATCGTTTCATGCTGCCCCATTATGTGTGGGAGGACATCGAGGATGTCTGCGAGGATCTCCGCGCCGGCGGCATCGCTTTCGAGACGGAATGGCTGCGTCCCTTCCTCGAATTCCGTTTTCCAAAGTTCGGCGCGGTGCACCATCACGGGATCGATCTCGAGCTGCGCGGTGCGCTCGAGCCCTGGCACGTCCTCGGCGAGGAATCGACCAGCCAGGGGACGGCCCGCTTCGTCGATTCGTCTCTCGAGCGGCTCCAGGTGCGCGTCAGCGGGCTCACCGAAGGGCGTCATGTGATCCTCTGCAACGGGCATCGCGTGCCGCTGAATCCCTCCGGACGAAACGGCGAGTGGGTCGGCGGAGTGCGCTTCAAGGCGTGGGCTCCGCCTTCGGCCCTGCATCCCATGATCGGCACGCAGACCCCGCTGGTCTTCGACATCGTCGATACCTTCAACCGGAGATCTCTCGGTGGCTGCGTCTACCACGTCAGCCATCCGGGCGGACGCAGCTACGACACCTTCCCCGTGAACGCGCGCGAGGCCGAGTCGCGCCGGGTCGCGCGATTCTGGAATGAAGGTCACAGCGCCGGTGTCATCGAGACGGCGGCGGTGAGCCGCGGGCGTGGGGGGGCAGGCTACTCTCCGGCCCATCATTTCGAGGACAACGCCGGGGGTGCCGAGATCCTCGTCGTACCGCCGGAGACCATCAGCTACGAATTCCCAAAAACCTTGGATTTGCGTCGCCCTTCCTATTTGCAAGTCGATGAAATGGACTAGCTTGGCGGATGAATGGGATCGCGACGCCCCGCGGGGGGCTTATCGACGTGAACGTGCCTCCTGAGCTCTACCGGCCCGGGGAGGGCATTCGCGACGAGGCTTTGCGCCCCGATGGCGTGCCCGTGCACGGGTGGGGGGAATTCTTCGAATCCTATCAGCGGCACGGAGCGGCCGGCTTGGTGGAATGGCGCGAGGTGGCCTTGCGGATCTCGCGCGACCGGGGGCTCGCCTACCGGCCTGATCGCGGGGAGGGACCCCATTGGTCGCTCGATCCCATTCCGTGGATTTTCTCTCCCGAGGAATGGAAGGGAATCGAAAACGGCGTCGCGCAAATGCTCCGGCTTTCCGCCGCGATCCTGGCCGACCTTTATGGACCGCAGACCCTGCTCGATCGCGGCCTGATCCCGGCTTCGATCATCCTCGGACACCGCGGATTTCTGCGCGCCCTACACGATAGTCCTCCCGGTGAAAGGATCATCGGTCTGGGGCTCACCGCCTTCGACCTCGCCCGCGGTCCGGGAGGCAGCACCTACATCCTCAATGGTCGCTTCGATTGTCCCTACGGTCTCGGGGTCGCGCTGGAGAATCGCACCGTCATCAACCGTGTCTTGCCGAATCTCTTCCGACGCTGCCAGGTGAGGAGGATCGGATACTTCTTCAACGAGTGGTTCGATTACCTCGCCGAACGTTCACCGCGTGGCGCGGAGAATTCGCGCATCGTCATTCTCGATTCCGACAACGGCAGCGAAAGTTCCGAGATCGGATTCCTCGCCAACTATTGTGGCATCACCCGGGTGCTTCCCTCGGACCTGACCGTCCGCAACAGCAGCGTTTGGCTGAAGGCGCTCAGCGGTCTGATGCCGGTGGACGTGATCTGGAAGGTCACGCACGGTCGCGATCTCGATCCGCTCGAGGCGAATTGGCGCCTCACCGCCGAGGGCGTGCCCGGCATGTTCGAGGCGATCCGTCGCGGCACCGTGGCAGTGGCGAGCCATCCCGGCGCCGAGGTCCTCCAGAGTCCCGGACTCTTTCCCTTCCTCGCGAAGCTCTGCCGCGAGTTGCTCGGCGAAGATCTCGCCCTCACCCCCGCGGAGACCTGGTGGTGCGGTGATCCCGCTTCGAAAAAGCACGTCCTCGCGAATCTTTCCGGCATGGTCATCAAGTCGGTCGGACACCATCGCGATTTCCGCACCCGCTACGGACAGCGTCTCTCCGGCTACGAGCTGGCGGAGCTGCGCGCCCGGATCGAGGCCGATCCCGAGCGCTACGTGGGGCAGGAGGAATTGCAGATCTCCACCGTGCCGACTTCCCGCGACGGCGGGCTCGTGCCACGGGGCGCGGTGATGCGGAGCTTTGCCTTCCTCGATGCCAAGGGCGATCCCCGCGTCATGCCCGGTGGACTGGGGCGCGTCAGCACGGCCGAGGGAGTCATCATTTCCACCCGCGAATCGGGCGAGTCGAAGGATATCTGGGTCCGCTCCCATTCGCCCGACGCGCCGATCAGCATCGAGCGAAGGCTCGAGCAATCGCGCGTCATCAGTCCCGAGGTCGTGCCGAGCCGACGAGGAGAAAATCTCTACTGGGCCGGCCGCTACGGCGAGCGCACCGATTCGATCGCGCGTTTCGCGAACCGGCTCGTGATCGGGCGAACCGCGGGATTCTCCTACGGACGGAACCTCGAGGCGAAACACGAGAAGACCCTCGTCGAGGCGCTTTTCCGCGTCTTCGAGGCCGATCTCTGGATCGCCAAGGTCACTGATCCTGACAAACGTCTCTCGTTGATCCTCGCCGATCCGAATTGTCCCGCCGGGGTGGGACCGAACGTGAGCAGCTTCTACCGGGCCTGCATGGCGGCGCGGGAGGAATGGTCGCTCACCTCCATCCTCGCGATCGAATCCGCGCGGAACCGTTGGTTCGCCCGCACCGCGGGCGAGTTCGAGTCGCCTTATCGTTACGAGAATGAGTTGCAGAATCTCGCCCTGCACCTCGCCGCCTTCCACGGCCTGAATCTCGATTCCATGACCCGTGACGAGGCCTGGGGCCTGCTTGATGCCGGTGCCCGGATGGAGCGCATGTCCATTCTCGTCAGCCTGCTCGCCTACATCCTCGAAGTCGACGAGCCGGCACCGATGGGCACGCTCTTGAATGAGTCCGTCCTTTTCGTCTCGGACAGCCTTGGCACCTATCAGAGCAAGTTCCACTCCGTGCCGACGACGGATTACGCGCTGCGTTTGTTGCTCGGTGAGGAGGATTATCCGCGCTCGATGCATTATCTCCTCGAGCGTCTCGAGAATGTCCTCCAGAAGCTGAAGGCGCCGGCGCGCAGTGCGCCGCCGCACGAGCGGGTCGCTCCGATGCGGGCGGATCTCGACGCCTTCCTCGCGAGGCTGGAGGATGAGGAGGAATTCGGTGCGGCCAAGCGGCGCGAAGCCCTCGCCTTCCTCCACTCGATGCGCGACCGGCTCAACGAGCTGCACGATTACCTCACCATCAGTTACTTCAGCCATGTCGGCTACCACGGTTGATTCCGGAGAGACGCGATGAACATGGTCCGCTACCGCATCCGCCACCGCACCGCCTACAGCTAT
Organism: Verrucomicrobiales bacterium; assembly: GCA_023253615.1. Taxonomy (GTDB): domain Bacteria; phylum Verrucomicrobiota; class Verrucomicrobiia; order Verrucomicrobiales; family DEV007; genus Arctic95D-9. The sequence continues at coordinate 5,177 of JALRFZ010000784.1, forward strand.
TCGGGCCGGATCGATCTCTATCACAGCCTCGCCCACCTGCGTCCGCGCGAGGACGAGGGGCAGGAGACGCTCGCCCACTGCATCGAGGTGCTGCCCGAGCCGAAGGTGCGCGCCGAGAGGAAGGACAGCTTTGGCAACATCACCAACTACTTCTCGATCGAGCAATCGCACGATTTTCTGGAAGTGATCGCCACCACCACCGTGCTGCGTCCGGAAGTGACGGTGCGGCTGCCCGATTCGGGCGTCGCGTGGGATGATCTCGTGGTCGCCCCGGGTGAAAAGGATGCCTCGGGCGTGAGGCTTGGCAATTACCTGCTTCCGACCCCCGCCTTTCCTTCGTTTGCTTCGGTCACCGAGTTTCTTGCGCCTTCGCTGATTCCCGGACGCGAGACGATGGATCTGGTGAACGAGGTGATGAAGCGGATCTTCACGGAGTTCAAATACAAACCCGGCGCGACCGATACCGGCACGCCGCTCGAGACCGTGATGCAACAGCGTGAAGGGGTTTGTCAGGATTTCTCGCACGTCATGATCGCCGCGCTCCGTTCCATCGGCATCCCGGTGCGTTACGTCAGCGGCTACCTCGAGACCCTGCCGCCTCCGGGACAGGCCAAGCTGCAGGGAGCCGACGCCAGCCACGCGTGGGTCGAGGCGTGGACGCCCGCCACCGGGTGGGTCGGCTTTGATCCGACGAACAATCTTCTCCCCGGATCCAGGCACGTGAAGATCTGCCACGGGCGCGATTATTTCGACGTGCAGCCGCTGAAGGGCATCTTCCTCGGCACGGGGATGCAGACCCTCCTCGTCGAGGTGGACGTGGAGAGAATGTGACGGCGCGATACGGCCGGACGCCATCGCGGCGCTTCCGGGCCTTGCCCGGCGTCGGTGCCATTGTGCATGATCGCCTTCGCCGCATGAAACGATCCCTCTTCACGCTACTTTTCGCCTCGACCCTCTCCGGCGCCGATCACGTCGCCTATTGGAAAGAGGCAAAGGATCCGGTCACCGTTCCCGCCGGCGATATTTTTGCTTTTGATCGGGGAGACTTTTCGCTCTCCCTGTGGCTCAAGGCCGATGCGGGACCAGGTGGCGATCTGGTGAGCCGCTATGATCCCGCCAAACGCCGCGGTTTTCACCTCTCTTTGAAAAGCAATCCGGGTGTTACCTCGAATCAGGCGAACTGGCGTCATCTCCAGTTCGGGATCGACGATCATCGCGACTCCGTCTGGACCGCCTGCGGCCGGCCTGGAAAGGCGCTCTTCGCCTTCGCCCTCGCCGTACACGAAGGAGCGCTCTATGCCGGCACCTGCGAGCCGGGCAAGGACGAGCGAGGCCGCGTCTACCGATACGACGGCGACGATCGTTGGATCGATTGCGGAGCCCCCGATGGCTCGAACAGCGTCACCGCGCTCGCCGTGTTTGAAGGATCGCTTTACGCCGGCACCGGGAAATATCGCGTTGCAGGCTCCTCCTTGCCCGAGTCGGAGAATACGACGTTGGGAGGAAAGATCTTCCGATACGGGGGAGGGGATCGGTGGATCGAATGCGGCCAACTCCCCGAAACCGAGGCCGTGGGAGGGCTCGTCGTGCACGAGGGAAAACTCCATGCTTCGTCGCTCTACAAACCGGCGGGTTTCTTCCGCTACGAGGGCGGCATACAATGGACGAATCTGCCCGTTCCCAGCGGTCCTGACACGACCACACGGGAAACCGTCTCGAAGCGTGTCGTGCCCCTCACGGTGCATGGTGGATCCGTTTATGCGGGCAGCTACGATGGCGGCCACGTTTACCGCTTCGACGGCACGGGATGGACCAACTGCGGCCGGCTCGGCGAGAACACCCAGACCTATTCCTTCGCCTCCCTCGGGGGAGCCCTCACGGTCGGCACCTGGCCGAGCGGGCGGGTCTACCGCTTCGATGGGATCGACCGGTGGACCGATCTCGGCCGCCTCGGTGAAGAGCTCGAGGTGATGGGTATGCTCGTCCACAACGGGCGGTTTCTCGCCGGCACCCTGCCGCTCGCCGAAGTCCACGAGCATGAAGGCGGCACCACCTGGAAACGCCTCGCCCGTCTCGACCTGACTCCGGATGTGAAATACCGCCGTGCCTGGACCATGGCCGAGCACGATGGACGCGTTTACGTCAGCACCCTGCCCTCCGGCGTGATCCATTCCTTCGCCGCCGGCACGCAGGTGCAGTGGGGGCATTCGCTTTCCGAGGCATGGCACCATGTCGCGGCGGTGAAAACGTCGGGATCGCTGGCACTTTATCTCGATGGCAAGGAGGTGGCACGCCGCGAGGTCGATCCCGCGGATTACGATCTCGCGAACGAGGTTCCCCTGCGCGTTGGAGACGGGAGGAACGGTCCCGTCGGGGGAATGATGCGGGACGTGCGGGTCCATCGGGAAGCCCTGACGAAGGAAGCGATCGCGGATCTGGCGGCCGGGACGCCGGAGTGAGGCAGGCCGCGCCGACCAAAGATGAAAGCGCTGCTTCCCGTCATTCTCTTCTGCTTTTCCGGAGCCACCTGTGCCGCGGACGCACCACTCCGCGTCGCGACTTTCGCGATCGAGGCGACCCCTCCGGCGGGTTCTCCGCTCTGCAACGGTTCGGTCGATCCGGTGAAAATGATCGTGACTCCGTTGATGGCAAAAGGGGTGGTTTTGTCAGGGGCAGGCGATCCCATCGTGCTCTGCGCCTTCGACTGGGTGGGGATCGGCAATGAAAGCCACGACGCCTTCCGCGCCGCTCTTGCCGAAGCGGTGGGAACGGAGTCCGGGCGGGTGGTCGTCCACACCCTGCACCAGCACGACGCGCCTGGAAGTGATCTGGCCACCGAGCGGCTCCTCGCCGGGCAGGGGCGAGCGGGTCGCTTTTCCAATCCCGACTTCGATCACGAGGTGATGTCCCGCCTCGCCGCCACGGCCAAGGAGTCGCTGGGCCGGTTGACGGAGGTCACGCATCTCGGGTTGGGCACGGGCAAGGTCGAGCGCGTCGCCTCGAACCGACGCATTCTCGGAGCCGACGGCAAGGTCGCGCTGCAACGCCAGAGCGCCGGAGGCAAGGATCCCGCCGCCCGCGACGCACCCGAGGGCACGATCGATCCCGATTTGAGACTCGTCTCTTTCTGGAACGGCGACACGCCTCTCGCCGTGCTGAGCTATTACGCGACCCATCCGATGAGTTTTTACGGCCGTGGTCTCGTGAACTGGGATCTCGTTGGCATGGCGCGCGAAGATCTCTCCGGGGAACTCGGCGGTTTGCCCTGGGTCCATTTCAACGGCGCGGGTGGCAATGTCGCCGCGGGAAAATACAACGATGGCTCCGAGGCGGCCCGGCCTGTCCTGGCCGCCCGGATCGGGGAGGGGATGCGGCTCGCCTGGGAGTCGCAGGAGAAGACATCC
>JALRFZ010000790.1 GCA_023253615.1 Verrucomicrobiales bacterium
GCTCCTCGCCGAGCCGATCTGGACCACGGCCACCCGCCAGGGCATCAAGACCCTCGTCCACGACTGGCCGCTCTCGCAAAACCAGACCGGCGAGCACAAGGCCGCCTATTTCCTCGACAGCTACGATCCCGAGTCGAAGGATGAGGCCCGCCTCGCGAAGGCCCTCGAGCAGTGGCGCGCCAGCGCGGCCGGAGGTGCCGCACCTGCCGCGGCTCCGGCCGATGGAGCCGCCACCCCCGCCGCGGCGGGCGGGGACAAGCTCCGCCTCGTGATGCTGCGGCTCAACGATGTTCTCCGCGAGGGCCTCCTCCACGGTCCCCGAGCCGACGAGACCTACGCCGCCGTGGGCGCCACCGACAAGGCCTTGCAAGGCTTCTTCGACACCGTCCAGGCCGAATGGACGACCCTCGCACCGGCCGGCGCGAATCTCGTCATCTTCATCACCACCGACCACGGACTCGCCGAACTCGACAAGAACGTGAACATCGCCCACCTCCTCGGCGACGAGATGATGAAGAATTGCGACATCGTCGCCCACGACGCCATCGCCAACCTCTACTTCAAGGGCCTGCCCGAAAACGAAGGGGAGAAGAAGATCTTCATCGACAAATTCGACAACGAGCTGAGCAAGCGCATCTACTTCCGCACCGTGAAGAAGGAAGAACTGCCCGCGGAATGGGCCTATCAGAACGCCGAACGCACCGGCGACCGCATCCTCGTGCTGAAGACCGGCTACGCCTTCGCCGATGTGAAAGCCTCCGAGCCCGTCTTCGATCCCACCGAAGGGCCCGGATTCTTCGGCGCTTTCGGCTATCCCGTCGAGGAATCCGTGCGCATGTCCGGCCAGATCTTCATGGCGGGTTATCCCAAGTCCCCCCTCAGCGGCACGCTCGACGAAGTGGGCCAGCTCTCCTTCCACGCCACGGTCTGCAAACTCCTCGGCATCCAGCCCGCCGCGGGAGCGGTGACGGATACCCTGCCGGTGAATTAACCTTTTGTCAGGGAGTCCGCCCGACGCCCGTTTCCCCCATGTCGTCCCGCGGCTATCAATCCCCTTTTGAAAACACCGCGGGTCCGCGCGTGACTCCGCGAACCTTCGATCGCGTCAGCATCGTGGTGCCGTTTTACAACGAAGAGGAATGCGCCGAATCCGTCCTCCGCGAGATCGTGGAATGCCAACCAGGGGCCGAGGTCGTCGCGGTCGATGACGGCAGCAAAGACCGCACCTGGGAGATCCTGTGCTCCGTGCCGGGCGTGACGCCGCTGCGTCTCACGGAGAACCGGGGGCAGAGCGGTGCCATGTTCGCCGGGCTCCGCTATGCCGCGGGCGACCTCCTCGTGATGCTCGATGGCGACGGGCAGAACGATCCCGCCGACATCGCCAAACTCGTCGAGCTTGTGCGCTCGGGCGATTGTGATGTCGCCGTCGGCCGTCGCGCCAAACGTCGCGACACCTGGAGCCGCCGCGCCGCCTCCCGCATCGCCAACCGCATCCGCCGGGCCTTTCTCCACGACGGCGTCAGCGACACGGGGTGCTCGTTGAAAGTCATCCATCGCGACCACGTCGATCTCCTCGTGCCCTTCAACGGACTGCACCGCTATCTTCCCGCCATCTTCACCCACGCCGGATTGAAGATCGCCGAGATCGACGTGAATCACCGCGAGCGGCACGCCGGTGTCTCGAAATACACGAATTTCGACCGCGCCCTCCGCGGCATCTACGACCTCATCGGCGTGAGCTGGCTGCTGAAACGCAAGGTGATCCTGCCGCGGATCGAGACGCGGGATTGAGACGGAGAAGCCATCGCGGATTTCTTCACCGGTTTTCACCCACCTCGATCCACACCGGATTCGTCGATCCGACGACCCGCGGCGTGAAGACCGGACTGCTCGGCTGATAGGGACGCGGGATCGGCCAGAAGGCACCGGTGGGTCCGGGACCCGTCGCGATCACGACGAGAAAGGTGTCTTTGTCAGGACGAGGGATCTCCCAGGTGACGCGCGCTTTTTCCCCGGCCCTGCCGCGGTCGTCGATCGTTTCCTCGCGGAGCACTTCGCCATTCGCATACAGCGCGACATGATCCGCCCGCGTCCAGGAGGGACCGCTGACGATTGCCTCGACTTTCAGCGATGCTCCCGGATTCGCGACGCGGTCGCCGATGCCGTATTTCCCATCGACGCGCAGGTCGGCGAGCAGTCCGAGACTGACGCGCACCCGACCCTCTTCATAGCCCGACCAGACCCTGTCGAGATCGATCCGCGATGGATCTTCGTCCGGCGCGGCCACGTAGGTGCGGCCCTGGCCGAGCAAAAAACGCGTCACATCATGACTGTCGCTCGAGCCGACCGCGGAGATCCGGTGGCCTTGTTTCAACAGCGCGAACCAATCGCGGTAGAGCAGTCCGATATCCGACTGCATCGCCCCGGAGGTGATTACCTCGATCGCATCGATCTTGAAATCCGCGGCGCGGCGGTGGATGCCCGTCGCGGCATTGAACTCCGCCTCCCCGAGCGGCACGAAGCCCGAGTGCGCGTCGCGCGGATGATTCAGGGTGATGACGCGCACGCCGGGCGTCGCACGGATCGCGGGCAGCAGCTTCGCCCAATCGGTCTCGAGATGGTTCACCACCGGTGCGCCGGCCGCGATGGGAAAGGCGTTGAAGTGCCCTTGCTTCGTCGTCACCTCGTTTCCGACGACCGTCGCGAACTCGCCCTGCAAACCCGCCGCCGCGGCGGCGGGCGCGTAGTCGGCGTGGTGGTTGTGCTCCGTGGCGACGGCGAGCTCGATCCCCTCGCCCGCGATCGTGAGGATGCGCTCGCGCAAGGTCGCATCGCCGTGGCCGCTGTGGGTCAGCGTGTGGATGTGGCTGTCCACCGCGACCCAGCCGCTCGTATCGACTTCGCGGACGAGGGAGAGGGCGAGATCCCGGGAGCCTCCCGGCTCCACCCGCACCTTGGCCCCGGCGAGGCCCCATTCGAACCCTCTTCCGGCCTGCACGAGATATTCCCCGGCCGGAAGCGAGAGCGTCGCCCTGCCCTGGCGGGTGTAGACGACGCCGGCGCGGACCGCCACCTCGTTCTCCGGACTCGCCTCCAGCGCGACGAGCGTACCGTCGGGCCGCGTCACGGTGAGCCGGCAAGGCAGCGCCGCTCCGCCGGCCGCATCGGTGACGACGACGTTCACCCGTCCGCCCGCGAGCCATTCCCCGCGCGTCGCCCCGATCAGGGCGATGGGACCAATGACGATGTCATCCGGGTCTTTCGGCGGCTCGAGGCGCAGGAGGTTCTCCCCCTCGCGCAGCGCCCCCGCCGGGATCCCGAGGAGGTGCTCGAGCGAGGTCTCGTCGGTCGCGAGCGTGCCGAGTTTGCGATCATTGAGAAAGACGCCCCAGTTCCGCTTCACCCCTTCCTGACAGATCGACAAAAGCCCCGCCTCCGCGTTGACCTTGGCGGTGAAAGCTTTTTCAAACCGGGGCCCCGCGATCGGCCGTGGATTGTCGCCGGCCCATTCGCGCGGCGACTCCGGACCGATCCGCACCGCCTCCGCCTGGATCACGACCCGGCGCGGATCCTCCATCGCCCGCCTCGGGCGCAGCAGCCAGGTGATCGCGACGAGCAGGACGAGCAGCGAGACGACAAAAGCGATGCGGTGCCTCATTCGCCCACATTCTAGAGCCACCCGCCGCTCAAGGAAAAGCCGGAAGAGCCACCGCACGCCCCGCGGCATCGCGTAACTCGAATCGCTCGATCACGGTCTCGCCCGGTCCGCTCGCCGGATCGAGACGCAGGGAGCGGAGTCGCTCGAAAGGCAGGGGCAGCTCGAAATCCTGCGATGTGCCATCATGCCTCAGATCGATCGGCATCGTGCGCGACTTGTCGTAGCCTTTGTCCTTCGGAGAGGCATAATAAACGAGTGCCGGGCCTTTCGCATGGCTGCGGAGACGCAGGGCCAGGACGAAGGGACCCCGGGCCGTCGCCGGGATCTCCGCACTGATCCAGGGATCCCCCCCGTTCGAGACGATCGCGGGCAGACCCTCGCGACGTTCGAAAGCCGCGTTTTTGCTGGTGCTCCATCCCTTCTTTCCCTTGCCCTTGGGCTGCTGTTTGCCTTCGAGCTCGGGACGATATTGCGCGGGATCGAAGGCCGGATTCGCGATCGGCACGACGGCCTTGGTTTCGGCGAGGAATCCTTCGATCAGGGCATCGAGTTCGGCGACACGCCCGGGTTCCGCCGATGCCAGATTGGTGGTTTCGCCAGGGTCTTCCGCCAAATCGTAAAGCAGCCAACGGTGCGCTCCGTTTTCCCCGCCGTGAAAGATCCGGATCAGCTTCCAATCGCCCCGGCTGACCGAGACGCTCGGCGGCAGCCAGTCGGGCACGCCGGGATCATGCGGGAAATAGCGGAAGAGCGGTCGCTCGGACATGGCCTCGCCTCTCAAGGCGGGCAGGATGCTGATCCCGTCGCGGATGGCTCCCGCTTCGCTCGTCAGGGAAAGCCCCTCCATCAGGGTCGGGAGAAAGTCCTCGCTCTGGATCGGGGCATCACTGCGCGAGCCGGGCGGGGTCACCCCCGGCCAGACCACCACGCCGGGCACCCGCACGCCGCCCTCGAACATGGTCGCCTTCCCGCCGCGGAGGGGACGATTGCTCGTTGGCGTGGTGCCGTCGATCTCGTTATACATGTTGCCCCCGTTGTCCGAGGTGAAAACGATGATGGTCTTCTCCGCGAGACCGAGCCGGTCGATCGCATCGAGCAGGGTGCCGACGGCATCATCCATCGATTCGATCATGGCGGCGTAGGTGGGACTGCGCTGCGCGTCGCCCGGATCGATGCGGTCGCGGTGTCTTCCGATGAGCTCCTTTTTGGCATCGAAGGGCGCGTGTACGCTGAACATCCAGTAATTGAGGAAGAAGGGTTTCCCGCGATGTTGCTCCATCCACGCGACCGCCTCGCCGGCCATGCGATCCTCGATGTGTTCGCCGGGTGATTTTTCCTTGAAGTCGGGATACTTCCACGGGGCGACGAAACTCCCGGCAGGCCCGGGTCCGGGATGATGAGGCACATCAACGTCGAAGCCTTGCTCGAGCGGCGAATAGGGCGCGGGACCGAGATGCCATTTGCCGAAATGCCCCGTCGCATGGCCGGCGTCGCGCAGGATCTCCGCGAGAGTGCGATAATCGCGTTTCAACCGGGTCGGTGGGATCGGGGCGATCGATTTCTTCGAAGGCGGCGCCGACTTGCCCGGGCTCGCGGAGAGGACCTCGGCGGGCTCGTGGCAGTTGGGAGTCGTGATCCCCGTCCGCGCGGGACTAAGCCCGGTGAGAATGGCGGAACGCGTCGGCGAACAGAGCGGGCTCGACGAATAGGCCCGGGTGAAGGTCATGCCCCGCGCGGCGAGGCGCTCGAGATGGGGTGTTTGATAGAGTTTCGTGGTGCCGTAGAGCGTCGTGTCGCTCCAGCCGAGATCATCAGCGAGGATGAAGATGATGTTGGGGCGCTCGGCGGACTCCAACGACGTGAAACCGGAGAGGAAGAGGAGGGAAAACAGGAACGATCTCATCGATCAGCGGATTTGAATTGGAGTTTGCGATACCGCACCTCCCCGGCCGGGGCCTGGACTCGGAGATGAATGACCGGCTTCGCCGCGGGCAACACGAACTCGCGCACCTGCCAGTCCGGGGAGGCGTCGAGAGTGAAGGCGACACGATTCGCCGGAAGGAAATCCTTGTCGCCCTCGACCCGCCAGGAGACCGAGCCGGCGCCTGGAGCACCTGCCATCTCGAGCCGCACCTCTACCGGCCCCGCGAGGTTCGTGCGGGTGCGGGTGAGGAAGCCGCCCCTCTTTTTGTTCTCCGGCGTGAAGACGATGACACCGTTCCCGTCACTGACGGTTCCGCCACGGGCCTCCCAGCCTTTCACCGCGGTCGAAACGGTCACGTCCTTCGCCGTCGGCGGGGCGACCGGTTTCCCTTCGAGGTAATGATCGAAATAATCGTTCCAGACCGGAGCCATCGCTCCGAGGGCGAGTCCGGGCGGATCGAGCTCGGCGCACCAGGCGGTGAGTTTTTCGCGGAGAAGGGTGGCTTTGTCAGGATGTTCCGCGGCGAGGTTGTGTTTCTCACCGGGATCGCTCGAGAGGTCGTAGAGGTATTCGCGCCCGCCACCACGGAGGAGCTTCCAGTCTCCCTCGCGGATTGCGCTTTGGGCCATCCAGCGCCAGTGGAGTGCCGCGTGCGGAGCCTCGTTGATTTCGCCCTTGAGATGAGGAAGGAGGTTCGCTCCGTCGAGCTCGCCGGGCTTCACGTCGATATCGGCCACCTCCACCGCGGTCGCGGCGACATCGAGGGCGCTCACGGGATGCTCGTAGACCTGCCCCCCGGGAATCGTGCCCGGCCACGCGATGAGGAAGGGCACGTGCATCCCGCCCTCGGCGAGCATGCCCTTTTCTCCATTGAGCGGATCATTGAGGCTGCCATCCCATCCGCCGGGATCGCCCTCGAGCGGCGAGTCGATCTTGTGGATCTTCAGCGGCGCTCCGTTGTCACCGATGAAGAAGATGAGCGTTTTGTCGGTGAGGCCGTGTTTGGCCAGGGTCCCGGTGATCAAGCCGACTCCGTCATCCACGGCGGCGAGCATGCCGAGGGCGGCGCGACGGCGTTCGGGCATCTCGCCGGGAAAGCGGTCTTTGTAATGCTGCGGCGCATCCAGCGGCGTGTGCGGGGCGCGGTAGGCGAGATACAGAAAGAAGGGTCGGTCGTGATAGCGGTCGATGATCGCGGCCGCGGCCTTGGAACAGGCGTCGAGGTGATACTCCTTCGGTGGCAGCTCGCCCATCGGAAGATCCCTGCCATCCAGACCGATGTTCGCGGAGAAGGGCCGCTGCCCGTTCTGGGAGAAAACGTGTTGGAAACCGTGCGAAGGGATCTCGTGGGGCGGTCCGAGGTGCCATTTGCCGAACTGCGCCGTCACATACCCGGCGTCGCGCAGTCGCTCGGCGATCGTCGTTTCCTGGTTGAAGCCATCGAGCGCCGACTGGTTGCTGTCGAGGCCGAAGCGTCCCTGGAAGCGCCCGGTGAGCAGTCCTCCGCGCGAAGGCACGCACTGCGGGGCGGTGCTGTAGCCGTTCTTCGCCACGGCGCCGCTGCGGGCGAGGGTGTCGAGGTGGGGCGTCTTCAGATCGGATTGCAGCCCGTGGATGCCGAGATCGGAATAGCCGTGATCGTCGGTGTAGATGAGGATCAGATTAGGTCGTGGGTCCGCAGCGAGGGAATCACCACCGAGAGCACAGAGAGCACAGA
>JALRFZ010000100.1 GCA_023253615.1 Verrucomicrobiales bacterium
CGGCACTCGACGAAGATCGCGCCGAGGGCGTCGTATCCATCCCCATCCTCGCCGCTCCGCCGCGGCAATTCCTTGATCTTGTCCAAAACCCGTTTCGCGCTTTTCGGCTGCACATGCTTCGAATACTGAACCGCTCCGCCCACCGGAACATCCTTGTTAAGCAAGGGACTGGCAAATTCGGTCGAGGCATTGATCGTCACGAAAGCGGCAGCCACCGCATTTTTGGTGTCGCCGTGGATGGTTTGAAAAGACGAGGACAACTCGTCGTAAAGGCGCGGACAGGCCTTGATGTGCTCCGTCATGCAAGCCTTCGCCTCGAGCGCGACGAGAACGGACCCGACGGAGCTTTGCCTGAAGACCGGCAACCCTGACAACAGCGCCTCTTCCGCCGGGTCAAGAACGATCCCGTACTTCCCGACCAAGTCGCCAAACAACAACCCGGCCTTCTCCGGAAAGGAATCGGGCGTGCAGATGACGAGATCGAGATTCTTTTTCCGGTTCATCCGGAAGTCCCGCATTTCGTGATTGATGCCAAATGCGGCTTTGCCGGCCTCGACATGTTTGCGAAGAAGAGCACAAGTCTCCAACAGATCCAGGACGATCGCCCAACAGGCGGCCTTGCTGTGGGAATCACTCCGGGAATGATATTGCCATTTCCTTCCGTTTTTCGCGGAGATGGCGCTGGCCGTTACCGTTCGAACATAGATTTGATCACCACGAACCATCAAAAGTCAGTTTGCGGGAACAACCTCTCCCGTTGCCGACATCTTTTCCCTGTGTTTCAGCAGATCGTCAAGGAATTCGTCCGGAAAGTTCAAGCCGCCCGTCGTAAGGCGCGAAGTGAATCCCGAGACCGCGCGAAGCGAAAGCGGACTTGGCCTGAACTTCAGGAACCGTTCCAGAGAGGGGCGCTTTTTGCGGATCGGAAACATGGAAACCGGTACTTCAAACCGCCCGCCGCCGGGTGAACCATACGCTGCCTTGGGCCAGGAACGAAACGCGTCGAACGGGAGCGGGATGAGATTGAGGGGCTTGGCAACGCGGGCCAGGCAGGATCCGATCCATTCGGCCGCATTGACCGTCACCGCGTTTCCGACGAGTTTCCATCGTGCGTTGCGATTCACCGCCGTCGCCGCCGGAAGCGTCCAATCGGTCGGGAAACCTTGCATCCGCTCCGCGTCGCGAATGTCCGGCGTGGCAATCAGTCCGTCCGGAAACCAGATCGCCGGCGGGGAGGGAATTCCGATCGTGGAGCCTCCCTTCAACGTTGGCACGGCATCGATCGCCCAGCCGAGTCCCCTTACTCCTTCGGTCCAGTAAAATCCGCATGCCTTGCCGCGGTGGTCCGAAGGTTCGAAGTCTCCGGCATCATCCTGAAACAAAAGCTCTTCAGGCTTCATTTCGAGCGAGGCGAGCAGAAAGACCCGCTGGCGCCGCTGCGGCAGGCCGAACGCCCGTGAATCAACGACCCGGTAGGCCCATGAGTAACCGAGACGCTCCAGACGGTCGGTGATGTGGCGCATCGCCGCGCCCTTGTCCAACTGCAACATGAAAGGGACGTTTTCGAGAAGAACATGCGGTGTTCGACTTTCCTCGAGAAGCCGAAAAACTTCATCGACCAGACCGGAGCGCCCGCCCGTGATGCCCACGGTCTTTCCGGCTTGGGAAAGATCCTGACAGGGAAATCCTGCGGTCAGCAAATCGGTCTCTTTCGGAAGTGCCTGAAGCTCCCTGACGTCCCCGACCAGCGGAATCGAATCAAATTGATGACGGAGAACACTCTGCGCGGCGGGATCCCACTCGCAAAGCAACACGGTTTCGTGACCATGACGCCCCAAACCCAGTTCGACTCCTCCAATCCCCGCAAAGAGGGCCGAAACTTTCAGGGGATGGCGTTGGGAATCGTTTCGCATGGATGACGGAAGATTGAGGCAAATGAACAGCAACGCAAGAGCGATTTCGTGCCTTCGTGATTTTCGGGAATCCGTAGCATTTTACAAGCCCCGTCTCTCGGACCGGGTGTGAAATTTGAACGATCTCCTCAATTCGGGCCTCAAATTCCGCACGCGGACGAAGCGTTGCACGGAAAGAACCATCCTCACCTCCGCTCCGCCCAACGCCGGAACGACCGGAAGGTCCGCGCCACCATCGTCTCGGGCCCGTGTTCGCGGGGGCCGGCGAGGAGTTTGGCGTGCGGCGCCTCCAGGGGGGCTCCGCTTTTCACGCTGATGCGGCTGGGATTCATGCCGCCCTGGTAGCGGGCGATCGTCTCATTGGTCCAGAGGGCCGTGCCGAGACGGTAGACGGACAAGCGGGCGACCCGCAGACAGATCTGGGTCACCTCGAGGACCTCGCGGGATTCATTGCGGATCAGCACGGGAGCCTGCACCTCGGATCCCTCGAGATCGGTCGATACTCCACGCCCGGCGGAAGCGCTGAGCTGATAACATTCCTCCGCCGAGGGCGCCTCGCCGAACCAGACACGCGGCATCGTCTCGCTGGGGAATTCGGCGAGGATCTCGTCGTCGCGCTCGCCGAGACAGACCTGCACGGAGACGGGGATGCGCAGGTAAACGCGGGTTTCCTCGCCGGGCCGGAGGTGGAAAGGAGGCTCCTGCCGCGCGAGGACGGGCAGATCGGGGAGGCCGGGGAGCACCTTCACCCCCTTCGCCCCGGTGCAGACGGCCCAGCTCGTCCAGGAGACGGGCGCGTCACGGTCGATGCCGGCATCGACCTCCTCGTCGCTGAGACGCTTCGAAGCGAGGCAGACCTCGTTCTCTCCGCCGCTGACCTCGACGAGGAGATGACCGCAACGCAGGCGCGAACGGGCGGCCGCGCCGAACAAGCGCGCGCCCCAGTCGATGATGTCCCGTTTTGCCAGCATGATGAGAGTCCTTCTTTACCTGCGGAAATTTCCCGCGGAACGTCCCGAAAGAAAGGGCGGCATCAGGTATTGCCTGTTTGTGCCCTCCGGAAGAGTCTGCCACCTTTCCCTCGTTCGCGCCCGCGCCAAGGGGCATCCAAAACCGAATCCGAGTCATGAAGAAAGTCCTGCTCATCCTCGCCTCGCTGGCGTTGCTCGCCCTCCTCGCCGTCTTTGTCGGGGCGCGCGTCCTCGGCCCGAAACTGATCTCCGTGGCAGCCCCCACCGGGACGCCGATCGGCGAGCACGATCTGCCGAAGCCGGAGACCTCCCTGCTCGGTCTCGGCATCGCCGTGCCGGTGAGCCTCCTCGACGAACTCGCGAACGCCGAAGTCCCCGAAACCTTCCAGGGCGGCGAGACGAAGAATTTCCACAAGCGCATCCGGAACGGAGCCTATGCCTGGGACGTGGCCCGCGGACCGATCACGTTCCGCAACACGGGCAGCGCCCTCGCCTTCAGCGTGCCATTCGAAGGCAAGGCCGATCTCAAGGGCGAACTCGACGCGGGCATCCTGACCGTACCGCTCGACGGTGCCGCCGACCTCG